>JBBSFL010000263.1:0-4153 GCA_038238735.1 Fimbriimonadales bacterium
CACCTCGCCCTTCAGATTGGGCGCGATCTCGAGGTGGGTTTGGCCGGCGGCGGAAATCTTATCTGCCAGCACTTCGATCCGGCAGGCTGGTATATCCAGCGTAATGTCGGGAGCGGTCTGGCGAATCGCAAGCGCGGCGAAGAGCGCGATCATGTGTTCATTAACCTCCAGAATTGCCCACTACGTGCCAGGAGTTTGCGAAATCTCTCCGGTTCTCGCCGCAAAAGCCTCGGGCAGGCGGCTGAGGGTGAAGATGTTCAGGGCTAACAGGGCGACCATTACGACGCAAAGCGGGTACATCCACTTACCTCGCGAGAGCTGCAGGGAACCTACTCCGACTCCCACTCCGATGGGGCCGAGGGCAGGGAAGAGGTACCGCGCCTGACCTTGGAAATACTGCATGTTGAATCTGATGAACAGGGCCACGACGATCAGGGCGAACGCAAAGTAGAGCAGCTGGATGCTGCGCTCATCTCGATACTCGGGTCGAAAAGTTGCCCAAACCCAGGCCGCGAACACGATAAACGTGGCTCCGAAGAGTACCCGGTAAAGGGTGTTCGGCTGAGCGCCCTTCTTTGATAAAGCTGAGGGAAAGGTGTCTGAGCGGCCGTTCTCGTTGAGCCAAATATCCATATAGCCGAAGACCCCGAAGAAGCTGCGGGCCGTCCACCATCCGACCCCTTCCATCCAGTAAGTCCACTTTGCCTCCACGGGGCTTTCGCCGATCGACTGAAGAGGCTCGATGAATGTGTCGGGAGTTGGGTTGCCGGTGAAGGCTTTTTGAAAGGCCGACATGGCGAGCGGATCGCCGTACAGCCGTTGGTTCCGAACCCACCAGGGCGCCGCCAAGATGAGCGCCAAGGCCGCAACGGCTCCGACCATCGCCAAGGTCGGTTTCCTCGTCTGGGGAATGAACGCGGCGAGCAGCAAAATCGGCAACAGGGCCACCGCGGTCGTCTTCGTGAGGAGAGACGCTCCCGTCAGCAAACCAACGGCGATCGCACGCTTCCAGGTCCAGCCGTCTCTCAAGGCGAGTCCGCAGAGGGCAAGAACCCAGGTGCAGAGGGCGAACAACAGAGGGTCGTTGCTGATTGCCCCGCTTAGCGCCACGTTCATCGGAAGAAGTGCGACGAAAGCCGCGCCGATGACTCCCGCCTCAGGTCGGCGCAAGCCCCATGCGCCCAGGAAATATGTGCCAACTACCGTAGCGCCCCCTAAAAGCGCATTCAACCACCGTGCCGGGCGGCCGTGGTCGGAGTCTGCCGGTATCGTGCCGGTGATCTTCGACCATCCCGCCGCTAGCAAATAATAGAGTGGCGGCTGGTGGGCCTGGTAATTCTCGTACGAATCCTCGTTGGGGTCTTCCAGCACCGGAAATCCCTTGCCATCCATCAGCCTCTGTATATAGTTGGCGTGCTGCCGCTCGTCGGGAGCGCCGATGTCTTTTGCCGTAGCCTGCCGGCCGGTCGCCGGGTCGCGTTGCCCGAGGAGGATTCCCGGCTGGCGGTAAGGAGTGATCGCGGAATAGTAAATCGCGAGGCCCGCATGCAAAATAGCGAACGCGAGAGCGACAAGTAGTGCAAAACGAGCGTTCATAAGCGTTCACGGGCCGTGCTTGAGTTACTATACTAGTGATAACCCGTAGGGTCCGTTACAGGAGAAATAGTTATGCGCAAGCTCGTTGCCTTGTCCGCACTCGCCGGCTTGGTGGGCATCGCGTCCGCCACCGGATACGACAATTTCGTGAAGGCACTTCACGAGGCGAAGTCGCTCAAGACTTCGTACACCCTTCAGCTCATCGGCGAAGCCCCTTCGAGCTACTCGCTCGACCTCAAGAAGCCGAACCTTGCTCGCATCGAAACGCCGAAGCAGATCATCACTGCCGACGGCAAGACGATCACCCACTTCGATAAGAGCGCCAAGACCTACTACAAGACTCCGGAGACCGATTCGGATCTTAAAGAGCTATTGACCGGCCAAGACCTGGCTATCTGGGCGCCGTTCTTTGGCGTTCCCGGAATGCACGTCGAGGGTTCGCAGGATGGGGGCACCGTCACTAGAAAGGGAATGGACCTCGCGGTGGTAAAGGTCAATCTGGATACCGCTGGTAACCAGAAGCTGACGGTCTACCTCAGCACGACCGACAACATCGCCCGCCAAGCGATGTTCGATTCCCACAAGTTCGGGCTCGACACCTCGACGATCCTCGACACCAAGTTCATGATCGTCGGCAGCGAGCTCAAAGACACTTTATTTGCATTTACTGCTCCTGAGGGTTCGAAGGAGATGACTGCGGAAGAGATGTCCGGCAAGCGCTGGTACTACGATCTCGGCGAAGCGGAAGCGGTTGCCGCTCGCACCGGCAAGAAGATCTTCGTGGACTTTTTCGCCACCTGGTGCGGCCCGTGCAAGATGCTGGCCCACGACGTGCTCGACACCGAAGACTTCAACAACAAGATGTCGAAGTATTTCGTGTTCCTAAGAATCGATGTGGACGCCCAGCCCGGCGTTTCCAAGCAATTCGGCATCGAAGCGATGCCGACCCAGATGGTGCTCGACAAGAGCGGCGCAGTCCTCGGCAAAACCGTCGGTTACGGCGGAGCGGACGCGTTCTACCGGTTCATCAACCAGTACACCGGCTAATAAGGGCCGGCACGACCGTAGTTTGGAAGCCGGCTCCCGAGCAACTCGGGAGCCGGCTTTTTTTATGAGATCACCCAGCCAGCGTCCGAGGCCGCCAACCCTCGAAAAGGGTCTTATGAGATGGTCTGCCGCCCCCGAGTGCCGAAGAGTCCTCAAGATGCAAGATCAGCAACGAGCCTTGCAATTTGTTATCCTGAGGAACGAGGATATCGAGCCCTCTATTCAGATTTGGAAATCTCACGAAAGAAAGGCGGTGAACTCGATAACCTTGGCGGGCTCAGGATGCTTCTTCAGCTCGGTACTGCAAATCCGGCACAGCAAAACCCCTGTGTGTTTGACCTACAAATAGAAGCAGACCGCTTCCCGCCCTTCCCACGTAGCTTCTGATAATATGTATTATGAAGTCGCGGAGTGTATTTGTATTGAGGTTGCCTGACGCCATCTACTCGTCATCAGTCTGCACAGGGTGGATTTAATAGCGCTGGGAGTCGGGTGCCCAGGCTTCAAGCAGCGCCCAACTCGACATAGAACGCGCGTAGTAACTGCCGCACTCCGGTTCGTTGAACGGATTCCGCTTCGCCCCGTCGTGCCGGCCTCGGGCGGCGGCGACTACTGTTTCGCCCTCCTTCTTCAGCCCTAGATCGATCAGGAGCGCGGCGGCGGCATACTCCATTCCTGTCCAACACTCCGACCAATACGGGAACGGAAACTCCGGGCGACCCGGGTCGGGATAGGTGCAGACCAGCAGACACCCCTCGTCGGCGGTCGCGTAGGTTCGCATGTTGTTGTAATGGTCACGCAAGTTGGCACGATAGTTCAGCTTGAACATCGACTTCGCGGCCTCCTTCATGTGGAAGCGGTCGAACAGATCGCCCAGCCCGGCCCGATTCGCCTTGTACTGGCCGATGAGCTGGTCAGTGTGGCATCCATTGCCGATCTGGAACCTCGGATGATCGCTCTTGAACTCCCCAGATAAAGCCGTATGAGGCGCCGGCGCGGCGGGCGCCTTTTGGACATGTTGCACGTAAAAGCGGCCGTTGTACAGATGCTCGTCCACCCAAGCACTGCCTTTGTGGCGAAGGTCGTCGCACTTGGCAGCGAACTCCTTGTCACCCACCACGCCGGCCATCTTCGAGCCGGCCGCGAGGGCCGCCTGATACCAGCCGGTGCACATCGCGTTCGGACCGAAAAATTCGACGTCGTAGGTGTTGTGCTGGACGCCTTCCATGACGCCGTCCTGGTCGGCGTCCCAGCCACCCGGCTCCCAGGCGAAGGCGAGTGCGGATTTGATCTTGGTCCACAGGGTCTTCAGCCAGGTGGGATCTCGGTCGACGCGGTACTGCTGGTAGCAGCGCACGATCATTCCCATCTGACCATCCGCCGCGGCGCCATCCCACGTCTGATTCGCCAGCGGGAGCGAGATTCGGAATCGCTGAGCGCTCTCTGGAGTCAGGGCGAATCCGTAATGGGCCTCCAGCATGCTTCGATGGAGATCGGGGAATAAATCGAC
>JBBSFL010000264.1:0-4118 GCA_038238735.1 Fimbriimonadales bacterium
CGTGGATGCCTATCACTACAAGAACGCGGTCCGCGACTTCAATATCTTCTCGGCGCAGTACGGATTGCCGCAAGAGACGGGCAGCGGCGCGGTGCTTCAGATCGTCTATCAGGGCACGAAGGCTCCCGCCGTCAACACTGGATGGAACCAGGAGGAGGCTCTCGACATAGAGTGGGCGCACGCAGTTGCTCCGGGGGCGAAGATCTACCTCGTCGAAGCGAATTCCACGTCGTTGAACGACCTCTTGGCCTGCGTAAGCAAAGCGAGCGGACTTGCCAAAGTTCGCGCGATTTCGATGAGCTGGGCGTCCGGCGAATTCAGCAGCGAGGCGAATTTCGATTCGTATTTCACCCATCCCAACGTGGCATTCTTCGGATCGTCAGGTGACACTGGAGGAGCGCGCGAGTGGCCTGCGATGAGCAAGAATGTGATCGCGGTCGGCGGAACGTCGCTGAGGAATTCCGGCGGCTGGCTGGAGAGCGCGTGGTCTGGCACAGGCGGAGGCGTGAGCGCGTATCTGGCCCTGCCCACCTATCAGTCAGGGGTACCGGGAATGAGTGGCTCCAAGCGGAACGCTCCGGACGTCTCGGCAGTGGCTGATCCTTACACGGGCTGCGCGGTCTATGGCCCGGTGAACAGTTCCTCGAGCGGGTGGATGGTGTTCGGCGGAACAAGTCTGTCTTGTCCGATCGTCGCGGCGATCTTCGATCTCTCCGGCCATGTGGCGTCTTCCAGCTTCGATGAGCACTCACGGATCTACTCGAACCGCGCGATGTTCCACGACGTGAGCGGCGGATCGGCGGGCGGGAATCCTTGCGTCGAGGGCTTCGACCGGTGCACGGGCGTCGGCAGCCCTTGGGGCACGGCCGGGTTCTAGCCTTCTGCTAGCTGTTGCAGCCGCGCCAGCCGGTACGCCTCGTTCTCTACGAGCCAGGGATCGCGCGATAGCTTCTCGAGCGCTTCTTTGAAAAAGGGCTTCGCTTCTTCCGACTTGCCGAGGGCAAGCAGGTTTTCGCCGAGTTCTTCTTCGCAGAATCCGTCGCCGACTGTCTCGGTTTGGATTTGCAGCTGCATCGCCAGGGCTTCGTCGAACCTTCCTAGTGAGCGGAGGCACCGGGCGACGCACCAGCGGGCGATGCGTTCAGGTCTTACCTGCCCCATTTCTTCGCGGGCGATTCGGGCCTCCTCGAACAGGCCTAGAGCTTTGGGGAAGTCGCCGGCGGCGTGGTATGACCAGCCTAGGTTGTTCAAGAGGGTGGCGTGCCACTTGCCCGCCTTCGGATCTTCAGATTCGACGGCCCGCTCCAAGGCACGCTCGTTCCATTCGCGGGCCTCATCACCGTTCGCGACGATGGCAAGCATGTGGGCGGAATCCACTTCCAAGGCGTCTTCGCCGACGCTCTTGGCCAAATTGTAAGCCTCGATGAAGAGTGGCCGGGCCTGGTTCTTATCGCCGGCGGAGTTGAACAGCCTGCCCCGTTCGAGAAGGAAGCGGACTCGGACTCGGTCGTTCGAGGCATTGACCCCGTCGAGGACGGCGTGCCCGTCTCCGAACTTCCTTTGAAGGCCAAGGGTTCGGGCGATCTGGGTTTGGGCTTCCTCGGCGAGGGCACGGAATCGGATTTCCGAGCCTTGCGGGTCATCGAAATTCCAGAGAACGTCTATGTCGACCTTGCGCGTCGCCAAGGATTCTATCTCAGAACACCTTTGACGCGACTGACGCTTGGTGATTACACTGTCTGCCGGCTGGATGCTGGCGTTCCTATCTATGGCTTTGTAAGACGACGTCCCAAGCCCACCGATCGCAACAAATTGGAACTTTTCGGATTTCGTGGGAGGATCCACCCTCCCGAAGTTCGCTCAGGCGACCCTCCACCAATTTCCTCGCGCACATCCCCATTTACACTGCAGTTTCGCGTCCCTAATTTGAAACCTCGGTAGCGTCATAAGACCCATCAGATTTGGGCTTGACTGCAAATTCCACGCCATGCCGCCCGAGCCCGAGCCCACCTATCCTGCTAAGAGACGCCCTTCCAGATGCTCCGCCGGCCCCGGATCCTGCGGATGAACGGATTGACAAGGGAGGCGGGATCCAGCCCGGAGCTGACGACTGCTCGTAACCAAACACCGGCCAGAGCAGAAACTCCGGCCTGCTCAAAGGTTTCAGCAATTGCTTCACGTTTGCCCATCAGATTTAGACTGGACTATATTTTGCGGATTTCGCTTGCCCAAGTAATCCGGCACGTCATCGAGCTTGGCGGTTACTCGCACCTGGGCTCGCAAGGATGGAGATAGTCGGAGAGACCCCACCTTTAAGTCACTCGGGAGTCTTGATCAGTCTGTCCGTCACTTCGATCATCTTGTAAGGATAGTCGTTCGAGGAGTACCAGCTCTTGTCGGGAATCAAAGGCAGTTTCTCACCGAATAGTGTATTAAAAATCAGGCGGAAGGAATTAACCGGAGTGATCGAGGGATACAGCTGCTTCCTCATCTCCGCTGGCACATAGTAAGCGCTTAGATTGCTGAAGCATTCATTGACATCCGTTTTCTCGAGGACATTTTGATCCAGTTCCCGTTTCGAACCGTGATCCCCCTGAATCAGAATTATGGGCATGGGTCTGCCTTGCTTGAGGATTTCATCGATCAGAGGGAGAATCCTAGAGTTCAAGTATCGAACTTGGTCTACGTAGCCCTGTGAGTATTCTGCCTTCGTGCCACCAAACTCATAGTAGTGGCTGCCATCCCAATACCCAAACGATTTATGGTAGCGCACGTAAGTTCCGTCTGGCTTGAAGACAAAGGGGGGATGCGGCATTAAGATGTGGGTATAAACGAACCTTGGAACCGCACTTTTATGAGCCTGATCCCCTAGCGCGTTAAAAGCGCCGAGGAGGTCATTGCGACGCTGAACATACATCGTTCCGGTAAAGCTATCTCCAAAGTTAAAGGGAGTCAATTGTAGAAGAGCTTGCTCGAAAAGGGTAGTCAGCATAGGGCCGTGAAACCAGATGTCAGACTTCGACATTCTGAAAGCAGGAAAGCCGGATGTAATGGAGACGGTGCGGTACCCATGCGCCCTCAAGTGCCTTGAAACCCCATTGTCCATCACAAGTTCGTCCAAGGGAGCCCGGTCGATCTCCCCGGGGCCCATCTTTGGTAAAAGATCTTGAACAAGTTCGATGTTCAATGACGAAGGCAAGGACAACTCGGTTTGGCAGTAGTTGGAATGAGAGCCCTTCGCAACGTAGAAGCCGCGTTTCTCGAGTTCTCCGACGAATGCCGAGTTGTCGAATCCAAAGATTCGCCGAAGTTGATCCTGTCTTCCGTATCCGTCTAAAATGATATAGAAAATGTCGGGAAGAGCCGACCGCGATGTCGCCGGTGTGGATTCGGTTTGCTTTCGAATATCGCTTAGGTGCTTCTGCTCGCTGAAATAGCCAAAGGTAATCGAGCCAAGGCTCGAGAGAACCAAGGCTATAGATCCTACATTGAAGAACGGAGTTTGCCAATCCCCGATCTTCCAGCTACGCCCTATCAGAAACAGCAGCAGGAGACATCCAACAATCCATTCTGAAATCTGAAGGACATGGCTGTCTTGGTATAGGTACGGGTTAACAACCTTGCTATAAAGAAACGTGCAGGCCACGAGAACACTTGTAAGGGCGGCAGCGCGCCGCACATTCCTAAAAATGGCTGAGAGCAAACCCCAAGCCAGGAGTGCCGCAAGAATGCTCAGCGCCAGCGGGCGCCAAAGGTCACTCGCCGGAACGAGGGCCAAGTTCGCAGAATAGAGCGACAATACTGGAAAGGTGGCGACTAGGGGAGGATGAATCGGAATGCGCTTCTTCAAGCCTTCCTCTCCAGAAGATAAAGTGTGCGCACGGTCCCCCAAATGGACTCTTTACGAACGATTTTGAGATGAGCCGATATCGCCGCTTCGAACGATCCCTGATCGTAGTGTTCGAAGACGTCTTCGCGACTTGCCAGCAAACGTTGAACCTGCGAATCCTCCTTCGGAACCCATTCCATGATCACCGAGTGAGCGGCCCCGGCCAGATAGGCGCTGATGTTTTCTAGCGGGACATTGTTCCCGATCGCAAGGTGGTGGATCAAAGCTA
>JBBSFL010000265.1:0-4114 GCA_038238735.1 Fimbriimonadales bacterium
GGCCGTCGAAGGTGGCGTAGACGCGGCCCTCGACGTACTTGCTGGCGGTCACGCGGCTGCACCAGGTGTTCTTTGGCAGGTCGGGGATGTTCGCCGTAAGCTGAGTCCAGTTGGCACCGTCGTCTTGAGTGACCCACACGAGGCCATCATCGGTCCCGACGTAGAGCAGACCCTGCTTCATCGGCGATTCGGAGATTGTGATGATGGTGCAGTGCATCTCGGCGCCAGTGGCTTCGGGAGTCACCGACTCCTTGCCGGGCTGCAGCTTCCTCGGGTCGTTCGTACTCAGATCGGGTGAGATCGCCCGCCAGGTATCGCCTCGGTTGACGCTCTTGAAAAGCTTGTTGCCGCCGTCGTAGAGCGTACGTGGGTTGTGCGGGCTGATGATGAACGGGGTGCTCCAATTGAAGCGAATCCGCTCACCTTGGATTCGTGGCTGGATGAAGCGTTGCTGCCCGGTGTGCAGATCGCGGCGGGTTATCGCGCCGCCCTGGCTCTCCGCATAGACGTAGTGCCAATCGCTTGGATCGACGGCAACGTGGAAGCCGTCGCCGCCGCCGACGTTGTCTGCATTCCAGAAACCGGGCCCGCCCTCGCGAGTCTGGGTCGGAATTCCCCAGCTTCCGTTGTCCTGCAATCCGCCATAGACCCAGTAGGGTTTCCGGTAGTCGAACGCGACCGCGTAGAACTGGCCGATCGGCATCTTGTTAAGATGCTCCCAGGTCACAGCATGGTCGCGTGATTGATATAGGCCTCCGTCGTTACCGATAAGGATATGGTTGGCGTCGGCGGGATCGACCCAGAAGGCGTGGTTGTCCGGGTGGATATTGATTCTGCCTTGCCGGAATGTGGCCCCCATGTCGTCGCTGATGTGGAGACCCACACCGCCGAGATACATTCGCTTCGGATCCTCGGTGTCGAACCGGGGGAGGCTGAAATAGAACGGCCGAGGGTTCAGATTGTTGATGTGCGTCCAACTCTCGCCGCCGTCTTTGCTGATGAATGTGCCGCCACTGTTAAACTGCACGCCGTTGCCGCTCTGCCCGGCTGGCCGATTAGGCTGGGGCCGGCCCTGCCCCCCGCCCTGCCCGCCTCCCGCACCGCCTCGTCGTCCGCCCCCTTGTCCGCCTTGGCCACCCTGGCCGCCTTGTCCTGCCTGACCAGCTTGGTTTGGAGGAATGGCGACCGTACCTTCACCTGTCGTCGGAGGAGGAGTCGGTTGAGGCGCCTTGTATTCGACCGTGGCCAATACCAACTTGGGATCCTTCCGGAAATAGCTAATGCCGATGCGGCCAATCGGGCTCGGCGGCAGACCTTTCTCGATTCGCCGCCAAGTTTTGCCCGCGTCGGTGGATTTGTACAATCCGCTGCCGGGGCCGCCGCTTGCGAAGTCGTAGGGTTTGCGAATCCGCTGCCACATCGAGCACAGCAACGCGCGGTTGTTGCTTGGGTCCATGATCAAGTTGATCGGGCCGGTCAAATCGTTAACATACAGGAGCTTCGTCCAGGTCTTGCCGCCATCGATCGTCTTATAGAGTCCTCGATCCTCGCTGGCACCCCAAACATTGCCAACCGCGCCGACATAGACGACGTTATTGTCCTTTGGATCGATGACGATAGACGATATCTGGAGAGTCTTCTCGAGTCCCAGGTGGGTCCAGGTCTTGCCACCATCGGTTGACTTGTAGACTCCGTCGCCCCAGGCCACAGAGTTGCGAGAGCTCGGTTCGCCGGTACCCACCCAAATCAGATTTGGATCCTTCTGGCTGACCGCGACCGCGCCCAACGAAATCGACCCCTCCTTGTCGAAGACCGGAGCAAGCGTGATACCGCCATTCTCTGTTTTCCAGAGTCCGCCCGAAGCCGTCGCGACGTAAAAAATCCGAGAAGATCTCTCATAAACCGAGATATCCGCTATACGTCCGCCCATATTCGTGGGGCCAAGCTCGCGAGGCTTAAGGTTTGCGAGCAAGTTCGACCACATTTCCGCGGGCACGGGAGTCGTGGCAGGAGTTTGCGCGAGTTGGGCTGCCGCGTAACCGGGCAGTAAGACAGCAAGTAGGAGCGACTTTCTCATTGAGGATTAACCTTGGTGGCAGGTTAACCTACCTTAAGTTTTTTGGCAAGGGAGAAGGGCGCTTGAAGGCGATATTTTCGGGACTTCGACCAACTCCCGACTAAAAATGAACGTGCAACTGCACCGAAAAGTCGTACTCGACCCCGTTGCGGAATCGGATCATGGGTTCTATGAACACGTTCTTTACCGTCTGCAAAAAACCCATCACGCGGTAGAAATTCACGCCGTCAGGTCCGTGCGTCCAACCAGCGGTGTAGGTCCGATTTGGGGAAGGGCTAACGCTGAAACTTACATCCAATGCGGTCCCGGAGGGGTCGTGGGAAGTGATCCGTCCCCCCATGTTTACGGCCTCGGCGCGCCCGGTCAAAGGGCCGAACCGGTGGGAGACGTCGACTCCTAGTATCTGTTTGAGACCGTTTCCAGAGCCTGATGAATCCTCCGGATTGCGGAAGAGAGCGAAGCTGGATCCGTTGATGCCCCAGTGCGAGCCCATCATAGCGCTGAGCCCGAGGTCGCCGTCGAAGAAAGAGAGTCTGCCGGCAAATCCTCGCTGATGCTGGCCGCCGCCGTCGCAGACGGCGATCGCTAGCGACGCGCCCTCGATCGGCAGATCGATATCACCGCGAGCCGCCAGAACAGTCTCCCGCAGAAATGCGCCCCCGCCGAAGGGGACGATCTGTTTCCCGACGCGCCAGACCCCCTGGTCCTCGATGTAGTATTCGTCGAGAAGGTCGGCGTCGCCGTCGTGACGGATGCGCTGGAGGCGCTGCGAAACGAAGGCTCGAAGGCCTGGTTCGAGGGTGAATTGGAGCTGAAGGAGGCTTGGTCGCCCTAGCGAATCGTAAAATCGGAGGCTGGGTGAACCGCCGTTCGGCGTCCGGTAGTCCAGCCTCCCATCGAACTTGAGCGAGACGTCTGGATTTTGCCCCCACGCAGACAACGCGAGTAGGGAAGACGCGACAGCGAGGAGGGCCTTCAAATCCATTCCTTGATAACCTTGGCAAGGACACTGCGCCCGACTTCCCGCTGTTCTCCCGTAGCCAGCTTCCTCACCGTCGCAACTCCCTTCTCCAGTTCATCCGTGCCGAGAATAACGGCGACCGTCGCGGAGGCCCGATCCGCTTGCTTTAGCTGCTGCGCCATTTTCCGCTCTTCGAAGTCGAAGGTCGCCCCAACCCCATTTGATCGCATCTCCCGCGCAATTGCCCGGACCGCATCGTTCGCGTCCGGAGTGGCCGCCACGATGTAGGCGTCTAGAACGGGCGGTTCGCCGGTGAGGCCCAATTCTTCTAACACGATAAGTGCCCGTTCGATGCCCATCGCAACGCCCACACTTGGCGTCGGCGGCCCGCCAAGCTCCTTAACGAGGTTGTCGTAACGGCCCCCGCCGCATAGGGAGCTTTGCGCGCCAAGATGTGCCGACTGGACTTCGAAGACGGTTTCCGTGTAGTAATCCAAGCCGCGCACGATGTCGGGAGCCACTTCGAAAGGAACTTCTGCCTCACTCAGTAATTCCTGCAAACATTGGAAACGAACTTTGCTGTCGTCCTCCAAATAATCCAAGATGGGAGGCAGGGACTTTACTATTTCTATCGCCACGGCATCCTTTGAGTCGAGAAGTCTTAGCGGGTTCTTGAGCGCCTTCGCACGGGCCTCTTCATCTTGGTCTTTCAGATAGGCAGCGAACCGGTCGAGCACCACCGCACGATATCTCTCCCGACAAGGCTCTCGACCTATAGAGTTAAGTCGAACTTGGACGGCGTCCAGGCCAAGTTTCGCGTAAAAACGTGCCGTTATCTCGATGACCTCGGCATCCGCGTGGGCCGAAGCACTTCCGATGAGTTCGAAACCGACTTGGTGAGACTCGCGCAGACGGCCCTTTTGGGGGCGTCCGTAGCGGAAGATCGGGGTGATATAGCTAAGTCTGGTGACTCCACCCGTATTCAATAGGCTGTGCTCGATTGCCGCGCGAACACCGGGTGCCGTTCCTTCCGGTTTCAGCGCCATGTGCCGCCCGCCCTTGTCGCTGAAGTCGTA
>JBBSFL010000266.1:0-4073 GCA_038238735.1 Fimbriimonadales bacterium
CCGCAGCCATGCCGCAGGGTCTTTGTAATCGTAGCTGAGGAATTCCCGTAGCCGGATGTTCACGACGAACGCTGATCTGCGATGTAGGCGCTGAACGTTTTGTAACGGCTCACGCCACGGCTACGATTCGCCTTCCCCTGGATGGTTCTGTCAATTCGCTCCTGCAGATAACTAGTTAATTCATCGAAGCGGCTCAGCAGCACAAAGAATGTTTTCGCGCCAAACCGGGACTGAATGCTCGTGTGAATCTCGGCATGAGAAAACGAGCGGCGAGAGCCGTAGCTCGAATCGGCCTTCCGAAAGTCATAGTAACGCTTTAGCAGGTAATCTACGTAGTTCTTCCGCAGGGCGTCGGAGCCAATCGTGTCTGACGGATAGTGGATTCGAGGCGTCCGCCCCTTCCCGAAGTTGTTAACTGTCTGATTGATCGTGCCGGTGTTGATGGTGCGATTAACAACCGCGCCAGAGATGCGCGGCGCTTTCGCCGCTTGCGCAGTTTGAAGAGCGAAAAAGAGCTGTCGCTTTTTCCACATCACATCCGCGGTTGAGATCACGCCTGCTGTTATCTTTGTGTGGCAGCTCGCGCAGACGAGAATCAGGTTTTCGACAGCGTTGTTCGTGCGGTCTGAGTCGATGTGGTGAACCTGCAAGGCGGAAACGTCACGTTCAGGGCAGAACCCGCATTGCGAGTTTGCCTCTTGCCACACGAGTTTATCGACGCGTGCGGGACGTTTGGGGCGTGGTGGCATCATTTCCCTGAGCTGACGCGACAGCACGGGTAGGCTTCGTTTCCGATGATGTGCGCGTTGAAATAGTTGCCGATAGACGCAGAGGCGAGTAGCTCCGAATAAACTCGACATCGGGGACGCGCACCGCGCCGGCGTTGCAGGGCGGTTTGTCGTGCATGCTGACGAGTTGCTTACGGCGTTTCTGGAGCTGGAGCAGGCGAGGCGGCAGCACGCCCCTTGTTAACTCTTTGATTCATCGGGCACGATTGCAATCAGCTCGGCAACTTTGGCGGAGATCGTATCCATCGGATCTTCGGCTGTGCTCAATCCGCTCCGCGAACCAAGCAAAGGGCTGACATCGCGAAGCGCCTCGTACGTAGTGTTGTGAACGATGGGCACAAGCAAATCGCGGGCTAAGAGCGCTGAAAGCTCCTTCTCGGCAATTCCCTCACCGCGAACACGATTCAGGAACGAAGGCGTCACTAAAACGATCCCTACTCGCGACTTCGCCAATCCCTTATCGATCTCGCGCAGCAAGCTTGAGCCGAGAAGCACATCCTTCTCGCTGAACCATACTGAAACACCTCGCGACTCCAGTAAATCGTGCAACTCCTTCGCAGCGCCTCCCCGGTCGTCCCACGCGTGGCAGAGAAAAACGTCGCGGCGCTCAGGTGCTGGTGGGCGCGTCTCGACACTACGACGGATCGGTGTGAGAGCCTGAACCTCGGCAGGGGTGTATAATACCGTCGAGCCTGCTGGCGACCAGCGCGGCTTCACACTGCCACGGGATCTCCCCCCGCTGCTGTAGCCGCCTCCTGATGATGAGGAATAGGAAGGGGACGAGTATGAGTCGTAGCTACTGTAGCCGCTACGATATCCTCCGTACCGGCCACCGCATGCAGGGCAATTCGCTGCTGCGGCTGCCGATCGGTGGCCGTATACTGGTGCTGTGCATCTTGCCATTTGGCCAATATTGCCGCTTTCAAAAGGCAACGCAACGCGACTCCACCGGATTAAGGCGCTCACCCCGGACCGACAGACCCCTAACGAGACCAGCTCAGCGATTACCCTTAGCCCGATTGTGGGTGATGCAGAGCATCTGACAGTTCTTGGCTGAACTATCGCCGCCCTTACTCCATGCAGAAACGTGGTCGGCGTCCATTTCTTCCAGCTTATAGATTCTGCTCTTGTTCGCACCGTGCCCCACGGCACAGAGCGGGCAGTTGGACTCGCCCTTGCCCTCGGCTGCTTGCGTTTGCCTAGCGTATGCGGCCCGCTTTACCGGAGTCTCAAACACCCGGACGTCCAACAACTTCGTGTCGACCGACCCGCCTAATAGAAACTCGAAAATTCCCTTCCGGCTCTTGACGTAATCGTCGGCGGCTAGCTTTCTCACATCGTCCGACATCCTTTTTGGATCGTAGGATTTGCCGTGGTGCTCCTCATAGAGTCTGCCCCACTCCAAACCTTTCATTTCGGGGAGAACGTCGATAAACACTGTGGAAACCCAGTCGAGGACGCTGTTGAAGTAGGTCTTCAGCTCATTGACGTTGTTATCGTTGCGATGCTGGCTCATGTAGCCGCCGATATCGCCCTTGCTCACCCAGTCCAACGCCCGCTCTAAAAAATCCTGCCGATTGGCGCTACCGCGGATGTAGGCGCTCCACTTCTGGATGTTGGCGTTCTGGCTGTTGCTGAACTCTTCCTTGGCCCTCGTGACGAACGGGCCGGAGTACACTGCGTTGAGCAGCTCCTGGTCGTTCAGCGGCACGCCGGCGATGTTGATCGTCCTGAACCACTCCTTGATCTCCGTCTCCGTCCCCTCGCACTCGTAGATGAGCAGCTTCGATTCGCGAATCCGCTTCTGCTGGTCGGCGGGCAGGCTGGTAAAGTTCTGCGGGTTACCGTTATCCATAATCGCGAACTTGTCCGTCACGAACCTACCCACGCTGGTGATCCGCTGCTGGCCGTCGAGCACTTCGAATTTGTCTTTCGCGACCTTGTTGAAGTAGATCAGCCCCAGCGGATAGTTCGCCAGCAGCGAGTGAATGACCGCTTGCTCGCGCTTCCCGGCGCCTTCGGCGTAAATGTAGTTTCGCTGGTACTCCGGCTGAATGGTCAGCTTCCCACCGAGGCCGAACAGGCCTTTGCCTTCCAGTTGGTTGTAGACGAAGCCGTCGCAGATGTCGGCGACGGTGAGGTCAGTGCGGAGCGTGGTTTTCACTTTCTCTTCCCCTTTGCAGGCTTGCGGTGGCGGATGAGGATGCGCTTGTAGGCAGCCTTCCTGGTACTTGGTACGCCGACCTTGCGTCGACCGGCGTTGCCGACGTATTCGGGTCCGAGCGGTGGAACCCCTAGAGCCTCCATCTCATCGCGGTCGTCCCCGTTCGCGATGATCTCGAACTGGTCGGGGTCGTACCTGTCCAGGAAGGTGATGGGAACCCCCATGATGCCGTCGAAATCGCTCGGAATCGCGTCGGTGAAAGGAACCTCCAGCGCGTCAAAGTTGCAGTATCTCTCGTAGCCGATCCCGACCACCTCCTTGTGCTTGCTGAACTTGATGTTGTCCTCCACGGTCATGAGAGGCAGCTTCTGGTGTCGGCGGCCATGGTCCAGGTTAGTGTACCAGCGAACACCCTTGACTCGGATGTACTTCATGCCGTTTTCATCAACGCGCGAACCGGCCGCGTTCAGCGGATAGTGGTCCGGAACGCGGAACTCGCGGTCCCCACTGTGGATGGTGACACCCATCCATAGCTTGTCGGCCTTGATAAGCGGAAACACATCATTGTAGGTGATCGCGTTCTGATTCCCAATGATTAAGAACTTCTTCCCATGCTCCACAAGCTGCGCGAGGTACTCGCGGAACAGGGAGAACGGCGGGTTGGTGACGACGATGTCCGCTTGTTTCAGAAGTGCGATGCACTCGGCGCTGCGGAAGTCGCCGCCGCCGTACGTGTCGCCTGCTTTCAAGGCGATCCGCGCGGCCTTGTTGCGCTTGAGGAAGAGCTTTACATCCTCGATGTTCACCGCCCCGTCGCCGTCCTCGTCTTTCACATGGTCGACGATAACGGCCATTGCTTTCGGCTTCTGACGCTTGCCGTTCCCCTCGTCGTACTCTCGCAACGTTAGTTGCCCGCCCGCAATGGGGGAGCCGTCGTAGCTGGTGGTGACAAGCCTTTTGAGGCCGAGCTTGTTGAAGTTGGCGGCGAAGTATTTGAAGAAGTTGCTCTCGTAGGGGTCGTCGCAGTTGCAGTAGACGATTTTGCCGCGGAAGGTGTCGGGGTCGAATTCGAGGTAGGCTTCGACTTCTTTCTGGATGTCGACGTACTGGGTGTAAAACTC
>JBBSFL010000267.1:0-4052 GCA_038238735.1 Fimbriimonadales bacterium
CAAACCTCGATAGCGGGGGCTATTGCTGTACCTCTCCCTAAAGGAGCGTCCCGACAGGGATGCTCCCTTTTCTTTTTTGCCCATGGCTGGTTCCACAATTGGCATCGTAAAGCCACGAGGGGTACGCTCAACGAAGTCCATGCCGAATACCTTTATGCCATCTACGGAGACTCTCTTCCAAAGAGTGGGCGAGAACACGATGGTCGTCAATATGGGGCCGCAGCACCCCTCGACGCACGGAGTGCTCCGCGTGATCTGCGAGCTCGAGGGCGAGACGATCATCCAATGTAAGTGCGTGATCGGCTACCTCCACACCGGCATGGAGAAAGAGGCCGAGTACCAGCAATATCACAAGTGCGTGGTCATGACCGACCGCATGGACTACCTGAACGCGAACGGCAACAACCTGGCCCATGCGCTGGCAGTAGAAAAACTGCTCGGCTGCGAGATTCCCAAACGCGGCCAATACCTGCGGGTGATCCTCGCTGAACTCAGCCGGATCGCCTCCCACTGCGTGTGGCTGGGCACCCACGGACTCGATCTTGGGGCGATGACTCCGTTCTTCTACATCATGCAGCAGCGCGAGAACATCTTGGACATGTTCGAGCTGTTTTCGGGTGTTCGCATGATGCCTTCCTGGATCGTCCCGGGCGGGTTGCGGGGCGACATGCCTCCCGGCTTCGCGAAGAAGCTCAATGCGTTCCTCGAAGAGTTTCCGAAGGAGTTGCAGGTCGTCGAGAATCTCCTTGTCGAGAATCCGATTTGGAAAGAGCGGACCTTCGATGTCGGCGTGCTGAGCGCCCAGCAGGCGCTTGAACTTGGCTGCAGCGGTCCGATCGCCCGCGGAAGCGGAGTGGAATGGGACCTGCGCAAGAGCAATCCTTATTCCAGCTACGAGGACTTCGATTTCTCCATCCCCGTCGGCTCGCGCGGCGACGTTTACGATCGGTTCTTGGTGCGCATCGCGGAGATGCGCGAAAGCTGCAAGATCCTTCGTCAGGCGTTGGACGGACTGCCCGAGGGGCCCTGGTCTTCGACCGATCGCAAGGTGGTTCCTCCGCCCCGCGAAGAGCTAGATAGCTCGATGGAGTCGCTGATCCACCACTTCAAGCTGTGGACGGAGGGCTATCACACTCCCGTGGGGGAGGCCTACGCCGCAGTCGAGGGCTCGAAGGGCGAGCTTGGATTCTATATCGTGAGCGACGGCAGCAATCGGCCGTATCGATGGCACGAGCGGCCGTCTTCTTTCCAGAACCTGAAGGCGCTCGAAGTGCTGGCCATTGGACGAATGATCGCCGACGTCATCGCGATCATCGGGTCCATCGACATCGTCCTTGGCGAGATCGACCGCTAGACCCATGGCCAAGCTTTACGTTGGGCTGTCCGGCTACTCCTACAAGCCTTGGCAGGGCGAAGGTAGGTTCTATCCGGCTAGCCTCAAGCAGAAGGAGTTCCTCGGCTACTATTGCGAATACTATCCGGCCGTCGAGATGGACGGCACTTGGTACCGCATGCCTTCCGAGGCCGGCGTGCAGGGCTGGATAGACGGATCGCCCGCCGACTTCCGGTACACGTTTAAGGCGCACCGCAACATCACGCACATCAAGCGGCTGAAGGTCGAGTGTGTTGAGGACGTCAAGTTCCAGCTGAAGCGCCTCGAGCCCATGGAGAAAGCGGGCAAGTTCGCTTCCCTCTTCTTCCAGCTTCCACCGAACTTCAAGCGCAACGATGAGCGCCTCCAGGAGTTCTTGGACGGCCTACCGCAAGGGCATTCCTATGCGCTCGAATTCCGAAACGAGACGTGGTTCGTGTCCGAAGTCGAGGAGATGCTCAGGGCGCATGGCGTGGCGTGGGTCGCTTGGGACACCGACGAGAGTGCGGGCCAGCGGCGGGATACCGGTCCGTTTCTCTATACCCGCCTGCGGCGAGAATCGTATTCCGATGAGCAACTGCAAGGCTGGGCGGCCTGGTTTCAGTCCGCTTTGGATAAGGGCAAAGACTGCTATGTGTTTTTCAAGCACGAAGACGAAGGCTCGCCTTGGATCGACGCGGACCGGCTGCTCCGCCTTTTCAATTAAGGCGCTAAATTCTGACTTTCTGACTTTCTGAGCCAAAGTGCGGAATCGCCGTTTCGTTCCCTTTTTGAACCTGGATCCGATCCCGTCTGGCGAAAATTCTCGCCAGATTCTGGACTTTTCTGACGGTTTGGTCTTAATTCTGGGAGATGCGACCATTCCTGGCAAACTTTCAGTTGTGCCCGCGGCTCAGTAGCCTTTGTTCTTCAATCGGCATTCACTACGTGTTTCGCACACGAGTTTGTCAACCTGTGATCGATCGTTGCCGGCGAAAGTCTTTGTTAGAGGCGCTTGCATGCTCGCGGCGGTATGCCCCCGCCCCGCTTTATCGATCTTCCAGACAACTCGGCACCAAGTGTCAAGTTATTGCGCCAAAACCTCGCTTTACTGTTAGATGGCATTCGTTCAACCCTGAACTTTGAAATTATTCGGAGGTTGTTTTCTCTATGAAACGAGCCTTTACGCTCATCGAACTTCTCGTCGTCATCGCGATCATCGCGATTCTGGCGGCCATTCTCTTCCCTGTCTTCGCGCTCCTGTTCCGGCCGGATTGGGACGGCCAGACGATCACGGGTACGCCGTTCGCGGGCTATTGATGCGCAAGCTCCTAGTCTTTGCGATCGTCGTCGTTTGCTTTGGGTTCGCCGGCTGTGGCAGCGGCGAACCCGAGACCACGAAGGGTTCTGCCGACATCGTCAAGCAAAACCCTCCGCCCGATGTACCGCCCGACGCCACGGAACGGATGAAGTCGAAAGCCGCCATGGGCGGACAAGACCCGAATAACGTTGGCGGCCGGGGACGGCGGTAAATTCTGATGGTAGATTGTTGAAGTTTGATCGATGAAGAGACCGCCGTCGAGCCGGGGCCGTGAGAAACTCAGCCATCAACAATCAACCATCCTTCCTGACTCGCCTCGGCGGTATCCTCATCGGCGTATGAGCGATCTCGTGCACCTCGTCGCGCCCAGCGACCGCCCACGTGCCCCTCGAGCCGAGGACCTGATTTTAAGGTTCTCCGACTTGGCAGTGAGAGAGTTAGAGGCGCTCAAGTCCCACTATCCCGACCTCAAGTCGTGCATCTTGCCTGCGCTGTGGATCGCGCAGCGCGAGTACGAGGGGTATCTGTCGGGCGAGGCGATCGCGGAGGTTGCTCACCGGTTGGAGCGCAGCTATGCCGAAGTCGAGGGCGTGGCGACTTTTTATACGATGTACAACACCGCCCATAAGCCCGGCCGGCATAAGATCGAGGTTTGCACGTGTCTTACCTGCAGCGTTTGCGGCGCGTACGGAGTCTGGGAGTTGCTGAAGGCGAAGCTGGGGATCGGGCACGGCGAGACGACGGCCGATGGAATGTTCACCTTGGAAGAGGTGGAGTGCCTGGACGCTTGCGACCGTGCGCCCGTTTTGCAGATCGGCGACCAGTATGTGGGGCCGGTTTCCGAGGGGGATGTCGACGCTCTTCTGGCTCGCCTCCGCGCCACTGAGGAGTCGTCGGTCGCGCAGCTTGCCGACCAGATTGTGAAGGTCCACCTCGCGGCAGCCGAACGGTAATTTCAGGATTCCCCGATCTGGGCGTCGTTCGTGAATGCCCTGCTCTGGGTTTGGGAGTGTTTGCGGGTCTCCGGGCACTTCGATTCCGACTTCGCGAGCGGGGCTCGAGATCCTTCGTTCCTCAGGATGACAAATTACAGATTTGGCATCCGCTTCAAAGACTCGCTCGCTAGCGCTTCTTCCTGAGTCTGCGAAGGATTTCGGGTGCCCGGACCCCGCATTCCAATTGCGCGAGCGTGGGCTCGAGATCCTTCGTTCCTCAGGATGACAAATTACAGATTTGGCATCCGCTTCAAAGACTCGCTCGCTAGCGCTTCTTCGAGCCTGCGAAGGATTTTCGGGTCTACGGGCACTTCGATTCCGACTTCGCGAGCGGGGCTCGAGATCCTTCGTTCCTCAGGATGACAAATTACAGATTTGGCATCCG
>JBBSFL010000268.1:0-4046 GCA_038238735.1 Fimbriimonadales bacterium
GGCTTGGTTGCACCACCCTCCGCGTTGATGTTCATGCCGTCGGGCTTATTGCCGATGGCGGTGACCGTTGCGCCAAGCCGAGTCAGGATTTCCGGTCCGAGCTCGAAAGCTGCGCCATGGGCTCCGTCGAGGGCGACCTTCATTCCGTCCAAGCGCGCCGGCACAAGGCCTTCTAGAAAGCTCAGATATGTCTCGACGGCTACAGCAGAGGGACCAAGCGAACCCACTTCCCGGCCAGTTGGCCTGATTGCGAGTTCGACCTCCATTAGCCGCTCGATCTCCAGCTCGGCTTCGTCGGACAGCTTGCGGCCGTCGTGGCCGACGAGCTTGATGCCGTTATCTGGGGCTGGATTGTGGCTCGCGGAAATGATCACTCCGAGGCCGAAATCTTCGGTTCGGGCGGCGAAGGAAACGAGCGGCGTTGGCGCGACACCCAGTGTGACTGCGTCGACGCCAACCGAGCAAAGCCCGCTCGCCATCGCGGCGCCCAGCATCGGGCCGCTGCGCCGAGTGTCGCGACCCAACACGGCCCGCTTCGTTTGACCTGAGGCGACAAGCCACCGGCCCGCTGCTTGCCCCAGAGCGAAGGAAAGCTCGGGGGTGAGCGCTTGGTTGGCAACGCCGCGAATGCCGTCGGTGCCAAAATGCTTGCGGCTCAAGGTCGCTTCGCCACTTTGACGCGGGCAGGCCGGACGGTCCGCTCCCCCATTTTGTAGCCTGGTTCGAGTTCGGTCATCACCGTGTCGTGCTCATGCTCTTCCGAAGTCTCGATGCCGATCGCGTCGTGGTGCTCGGGATCGAAAGGCTGGCCAATCGCTTCGATGCGCTTCACGCCGTGCGCTTCCAAGACCGACCGCATCTGCTTCTCAACGCTGCGCATCCCTTCCGCGACCGATTCCAGCGTGGCTCCCTTTTCAATCGAGGCAAGGGTTCGCTCGTAGTTGTCGAGGATCGGGATGATTTCGAGCATGATGCTCTCGGTGGCCATCTCCTGCATCTTGCGGCGCTGCTCTTCTTGGCGCTTTCGGAAGTTCTGAAACTCCGCCATGGACCGAAGTAGTTGATCCTTTAGCTGGTCGCGCTCGTCCGCGAGGGCCTGCATCGCGTCCCGCAGAACCTGTACCTCGTCCACCGGCTCGTTCGTTTCAACCTTCGCTGTCTCGTCGATCGTCTCTTCTTGTTCGTCCGCCAAAGGTTTCATTTTTCTCTTTCGCAGGTTCAATTTTACCCCTGATCCCCCTTGGACGAGCTTCAACACCATCCGGATCGCAGCGGGTTGGGCCGCGTCTACTATGGGGAATTCGATACCCTCTTTTATTTCAATCCGAAGTTTGGAGATTGAGTTCCACACGCTAGCCTGTCCATTTTTGCCCTCGGCTAAGGAGAAATCCCCGCAGAACTAGTGTATATTCGTCTACATGCAGCCGAGCCTCTTCACCGTAGCTCTCGCACCTTTGGTTGTGGGGCGTGCCTCTATTGGCGAGAGACTTCGCGCAAAAGCGCTAACGCCTGGTACGGGGAAGATCAAGGGATACGACTACGCTTTGAACTCGTATGTCGGGTGCGGATTTGGCTGCACTTATTGCTACGCGCAATTCTTCGTGGCTGACGAAGAGCGGCGGGCGGCCTGGGGGACTTGGGTGGATGTGAAGAGCGGAGTCGTGCAAGAGGTCCTGAGGCACGACCTTCGGGGAAAGAGCGTCTTGATGAGCTCGGCCACCGATCCTTACCAGCCGTTGGAAGCGAAGACGGAGATCACGCGGGCCGTTCTGGAGGCCTTGTCTCCGGCTCACCGGCAACCCAAGCTGTTCGTTCAAAGCCGCTCGCCCCTTGTGACGAGGGACATCGACTTGCTGCAGAGGTTCTCCTCCGTCCGGGTCAGCCTTTCGATCACGACAGACGACGACGCGATCCGCAAGGAGTTCGAGCCGAACTGCGCGAGCATCGACCGACGGTTCGAGGCACTGGCCGAGGTGAAGCGTGCGGGCATTCCAATCGGAGTCTCCATGAGCCCGTTACTGCCGATTCGCGATGTGCGGTCGTTTGCGAAGAGGCTGCGAGACTTGGCCCCCGATCGAGCTTTTACGCAGGTCTTCCACCAAACCGAGCGCGCGTTCACCTCTAACACCCCGGCTTGGGTGGTGGCAAAGGCGCGCGCAATGGGCTGGGGACCCGCGGAGGAAGCCGAAGCCCGTCGGCTCTTAGCGGAGCTGGTGCCTGCATTGAGGCGATAGTACTAGCGTCCAATCCCCTTCACCGGAAGGGAGGGGAATTTAACTCATTAGTTGATGGCGGAGTTCGGCGGTATAGGCTTCATTTGCGGGGAGGGGGACTTCGGCTATTTGTCGCCAGAAGGGGAGCAAAGCAAGAAGGGTTTCTTCGGCCGCTTTGAATTGGGTTGGCGGTTCGTTAAGGGGGCCCATCTTATCGAGGCCATATAGGATCTCCGCGCGAGTGCGGAAGCGGTCGGTGTAGGCGTTGGCGGCGAAGTCGGAGACATAGCCCCCCGCATGGGGCGACAGGTACGGTTCGGCCTCGGTAAGAGGCTCTTCCGTAACCACACAATGATCGAGTTGCGGGAAGAAGCCGGTTTCTAGCAGGAGGCGGACTTCGGCCCAAACCATGGCGACGAGCGGCCGCTCGTGCTTTTCGAGCTGGGCCAGCGAGACTCGCAGCAGCTCGAATGCTTCGGGGAAAGGCTGCTCGTAGGGACATACCGCCGCGTAGAGCTCAACCAGGGCCAGGGCCAGGGATAGTCGCTCGAAGTCCGTTCTGAGGCCACGGAAACTGGCGAGCGGCTGGGCCTGGGTGACGAACGCCGTCCGCTTCCCTTCTGCGATGCAGAGTCGCGCGACCGTGAGCGGGTCCGAGATTCCCGCAAGCCGAGAGGCCGCCTTCCGGGCGCCCTTGGCGACCACGTCCATCTTCCCGGACTCTTCGGTCAGGATCGTGAGTCGCCGATCGGTCTCGCCCACGTCGCGTCGACGAAGCACGATGCTGTGCACAGTCCGCTCGGGCATGGCTTAGTGTGAAGCCAAATTACCGATGGAGGACATGCTTCGTCAGCCACTCGACCCAGATGAAGTACATCTGGTCGATCAGCAGCGAGAACCGCATCATGACTGTGGAGCCGAAAATCGCGCCGAACCCGACCATTAGCAACCATCTTCCCGACAAACTCATACTCTTCACCAGCCGGTTCTTCGCCTCGAACGAGAAGAGGAAGTAGGCGATGACGCTGAGGAGCGTGAAGATGAATATGAGGTTCGAGATCGCCTGCGACGGATAAACCTGCGAGTGGAGCTGCTCGAGCTGGCCCGCTGACGGGTTCACCAGCGTCGGGACGGTGAAGGACGATGTCGTGTTAGGCAAAACGGGCCGAATCGAGTTGTTGATCTGCGGTCCGTAGCGGTTCCACCAGACTTGCACCTGCTGGCCCGACCACAAGCCGAGGATGATGCCGATGGGAATGCGGCTGATCCAGTTGTGCTTCTTCGAGAAGACGAAGTAGCCCATGATGCCGATCGGCAAGAGCAGGGCGTAGGCCCAGTAGCCTGCGCTGCCCGGCTCGCCGTTCAAGGGCGTCGAGCCAACCATCTTGTCCCACCAACTCTCCTTGAGCGTCTCCGTCCAAAGGGCGACGATGGCGTATCCGGTGGCGAGTCCGAGGAACACGTGCTCCCAGAACCGATAGAACTTATTCTCGCGATAAAGAACAGAGTAGAGGCCGATGGTCGCGATCACGCCCGCGGTCAGCTTGATGAGCGTAAAGGTTTCGTTCATTTAAGCCTTCCTCTTGCGCATCAGCGCCATTCCGACGTTGCCGGCCACGACGGCGAGTATAAGTAGGAGCAGGGCGAAGTGGAGAGTCGGATAGTAAAGTTTGCCCCTGCCGAAGTTCACCGTCTTCGGATCCTTGAACGTCTGGTTCATCAGCGTCTCAAGGTCGTAAACGCCCTTCAATCCCGCGCAAAGTCCGACCAGTTGGTGCGAGGTGTAGTACACCTGGGTCTCGGGACCCATAACGCCGGTGACCATCTCGGCGA
>JBBSFL010000269.1:0-4029 GCA_038238735.1 Fimbriimonadales bacterium
CATCGCCATGTCCTCGTCTTCGGTGTTCAGGTCGTTCATCTTGAGCTTGGCGACCTCGCGAAGCTTATCCTTCGTCAACGTGCCCGCCTTGTCGGTCTTTGGATTCGCGGCGCCCTTCTCGATGCCCGCAGCCCGCTTTATGAGGTCGCTGGTCAACGGCTGCTTCACTACGAAGCTGTAAGAACGGTCTTCGTAGACTGCGATCTCTACAGGAAGGACGAAGCCCATCTGAGGGGCCGTCATTTCGTTGAACTTCTTCAGGAACTCCATCATGTTGATGCCGGCCTGACCGAGTGCGGGACCAACGGGAGGAGCCGGCGTTCCCTTGCCGGCGGGGATGTTCAACTTGATATTTGCGGTTATGCGCTTAGCCATTTCTTAATTCTCGTAATAGGTCTGCAGCAGTCGAGAGAGGGAAGCTTCACGTCCGCGCGAGGGCTGATTGTACCTCGGACGTCGGAGTCTAGCGATGATCCCGGACGGTTCGCATGCATGGCATGCTCTACTCGCTTTGCGTTAACATCCCGTACAACTCTGGGCGTCGAGACTCAAAGACCGTCGTTTCGTGCTTCTCGGGGATTGTCACGATCCGCTTGTTCCGCGCCTGCTCTAAGTCGAGCTCGGCCGCGATGACGACCTCCTCATCGCCAGCGAAAGCCAGAACCCGCCCGAACGGGTCGATGATCTTGCTTAGCCCGATGAACTTGAATCCATTCTCCGTGCCGACTCGGTCGCATGTCGCCACAAAGATCTTGTTCTCGACCGCTCTCGCGACGGCCAAAACCTCGGCGCTGACCTGGGCCCCGTTGGGCCAGTTCGTCGGCAACACCAAGACGTCCGCGCCCTGCAGGGCGAGCCCCCGCGTTGGCTCCGGAGCCCGGAGATCGAAGCAGATCAGAATTCCAATCTTTCCTAAGCGCGTTTCAAACACCGCAAGCGCGTCGCCTGGAGTCACGAACTGGTCGAGGCCAAGCTCCGGAAGATGTGTTTTCCGGTAGTACCGTGAGCCCTCCTTTGGGGTCAGGAGTGCCGCTGTGTTGCTCACGCCGCCCTGGATCTTCTCCGCGAATCCGACGACCGCATGAATGTCGAACCGGTCGCAGGCGCCCTGCATCATCGCCAGTGACTCGTCGTCGAGTTCGATCGCGATATGGCAGGCTTCTTCCGCGGAGGAAACGCAGTAACCCGTCAGATAGGCCTCAGGAAAAACCGCCAAGTCCGTCCCTTGCTTGGCTAAACGCTCTAATTGAGCCACCGCTCGGTGGCCATTCGCCACCGGATCGTTGAAGACGACGTTGCTCTGGACGCACGCTACGCGCATAGACTTATGGTGGCACGCTCGAATCTAGTCTTCGTCGTCCATTTCGCCTGACATATCGGCCTCGAACATCTCTTCCATGTCGTCCGACATATCCTCGTCCATTGCCTTGCCCATTTCGCGCATCATCTCACGCATCTGGGAGGGGCTTTCGGGCTCACCCATCGTCTCCAAATTATCGGCGATCGCATCGACCCGGTCGTCTTCGCTTCTATAGCGGGCAAAACGACTGACAAGACGCGAAGTCTCGGCGCCCCCGCAATGCGGACAAATCTCCGAGTCCGGTTCCGCCGTCATGCCGATCAGCGTCGAGAATTTCTTCCCGCAGGTCTGGCATCGGAATTCATATACCGGCACGAGGGAGATGATGAACGATGAATGAGGAAGTATGAACGTGCCCTCCTCGATGCCCTCACTTATGGGTAGCGATTTCTATTAAGAGGCGCGTCACAAAATCCCGCGATTCCTGATTTCTTGGGCTCTCACGCTGTGTCCGGTCCGGTTCATCATTCATCATTCATTCGTTCATCCCTTCTCCAACATGGCCCGCTCAAACCCGCCTCCGAAGCCTCTTGGCAAGATCACGGTCATCTGCGGCTCCATGTTCGCAGGGAAAAGCGAGGAACTCATTCGCCTCGCACGCCGGGCCCTCTATGCTCGAAAAAAGGTCCAGGTATTCAAGCCCAAGATCGACAACCGATATGACGAGTCCAATGTCGTCACCCACTTGGGAGTGCAGTACAACGCGGTGGCCGTCAGCTCGGTGAAGGATTTGGCGACGAAGGTCGAGCCCGATACCCAGATCGTCTTGGTCGAAGAGGCCCAGTTCTTCGACGCCTCGCTCGCCGATCTCTCCGTGAAGCTCGCCGACGAAGGCAAAGAGATGATCTTGGCGGGGCTCGATCAGGACTTCCGCCGCGAGCCGTTCGGCCCCATGCCGCGACTCTTGGCGGTTGCCGACGAGGTCGTGAAGCTACGTGCGATCTGCATGAACTGCGGCGCTCCGGCGAGTCACACCTATCGGGTTATCGATGGGAAGCCGGCCCACTGGGATGACCCGATCGTCCTCATCGGTGCCACAGAAGCCTACGAAGCCCGCTGCCGCAACTGCTTCGAGATCCTAACGGACCGCCCCCGCAAAGCCGCGCCAAAGCGACGCAAGAACTAGCCGTGCGCATTCCAAGCGCACATCGCATTCCCGACTCCAGGGCAGTCATCACCTAGCCTTGTGCAATCATTGGCGATTCAAACCGGAGGCAGAGGAGAAAGAATGTAGCCAAAGGATGAATTGTGCCCTTGGACTCCACGGCTTGCAGCATGGTGCCGAGGTCGCATGTTGCCCGGCAAGGGGCAGACACTTTGTGCCATCAGCGCCCTCCGTGCGCGACAAAAGCACCCAGGACATGTGCCTCCAACATCCGTCAACCGAAAGTGCGATAAGATTTCCGCATGCTTCTGCTCTCCGCGCTGCTTCTCGCGAGCCGCTCCGCCCCGGATCCCGCTTTCGATCCGGGTCCGTATCCGATGCTGATGCGCCACCCGACGCTCAGTAAGTCGAGCATCGTCTTTCAATTTGCGGGCGACCTTTGGTCGGTTTCGCGGGATGGCGGACAGGCTCATCGCCTTACGAGCGCACCCGGAGTGGAGTCGAATCCCTACTTCTCGCCGGACGGCTCGATGGTCGCATTTAGCGGTCAATACGACGGTAACACCGACGTCTTCGTCGTTCCTGCCGAGGGCGGAGTCCCGAAGCGGCTGACCGCCCACCCTGATGCCGACGAAGTTCTTGGTTGGAGCCCCGACGGCAAGTCCGTGCTGTTCAGCAGCAGCATGATCTCGAATACCGACAATCCGCGGATGTTCACGGTCCCGGTAACCGGAGGGGTGCCGAAGCCACTACCTTTCCCAAGCGGCGTCTCGGCCTGCTTCTCGCCGGATGGAAAGCGCATTGCCTACATTCCGATCATCCGCTGGGAGGAGGCGTGGAAGCGGTATCGGGGCGGCCAGACTTCGCCGATTTGGATCGGAGAGATGTCCGACTCCCGCGTCAAGGAGATTCCGCGAAAGAACACCGATGACAAAAACCCGATGTGGGTAGGCGATTCGATTTACTATCTTTCGGACAAGCGAGGACCCGTCGGCCTCTACCGCTACGACACACGGAACGGATCTGTCAGCGAGGAGATCAAGGGCGAAGGCTTCGACCTGAAGTCAGCCTCCGCCGGTCCGGGAGCGATTGTCTACGAACGCCTCGGCGGCCTGTTCCTCTTCGACCCCGCCACGCGCGCTTCGAAACGGGTAAGTATTGAGATCGAAGCTGACTTCCCCGAGGTCCGAACAGAATTCAAAAATGTCGCCCGCAATGAGAGCGATTTCTCGCTTTCGCCATCCGCCCTGCGCGTCTTAGTGTCCGCCAGAGGCTGGGTGTTCTCCGTCCCCGCAAGCAAGGGCAGCACGCGCCTCCTCGACGACCGTCAGGCCATCACTCGGACCAATGCGACGTGGTCGCCCGACGGCAAGACCATCGCTTACGTGACCGACGAAACCGGCGTGCAGCAGCTTCTTCTGCAAGATGTCGCGACCTCCGGGACGCGAATGGTCGGCTTGGGAGACGCGCCGGGGATTTACGACAACCTCACGTGGTCGCCCGACTCTTCGAGGATCGCGTATACAGACAATAAGCTAAATCTCTGGTCGATCGCGGTGACGAG
>JBBSFL010000270.1:0-4024 GCA_038238735.1 Fimbriimonadales bacterium
GGAGGCCATCCTCGTGGCTGTCCTGATCCAAGCTTTCCGCTGATCCCAGCGCTCCGGGGAGGAGGCGGACGACGGCATCGGCCATAACTAGGGCGGGAAGTTCGCCGTTCGTCAGGACAAAGTCGCCGATGCTGAAGACGTGGGTGGCGAAGGCTTGGCGGGCTCGGTCGTCGATGCCTTCGTAGTGGCCACAAACGAAGATGATGTTGGCGTTGCGGCTCAGTTCCTTGGCGTGGCTCTGGGTGAAGGGCTCTCCGGTTGGGTCGGTGAAGACGATGGCTGTGGTTGGGTTGGCCTGATCTGTCTTATCCGGTAAATCGGCTCTTGTAAGACTCAGAAGTGTTTCGATGGCTCGGGCGACCGGCTCGGCCATGAGGAGCATGCCGGAGTCACCGCCGAAGGGCCGAGCGTCGACGGTTCGGTGCTTGTCGGCGCTGAACTCGCGGGGATCGGAAGTCTCGAAGGTCACCAAGCCGGCTTCGCGGGCGCGGCGGAGAATGCTGTGGTCGAGGGCGCCCCGAATCATTTCGGGAAAGAGGGTAACGAAGCCGACTTCCAGCATCGCTCGAACTTACCAGACTCTTACTTTGCCCCTATTCTGAGCTCGGGGCTTCGGTTAAGGTGAAAAATTGTTTGGGCCGTCCGAAGATTCCTAGCAACGAATCCAGTCCGCTGGGCATGCCGGCGATCAGGACTACCGAATCGTCGCCAGCTAGCTCGACATGAAATGGATCACTTGAGCACCAGTCCATGGCGACTTGAATTTGATGCTTTCCCGGAGAGGACTATATTCTAATCTCTTGACCTCCCTTCAGGCCAGCCACCCTCTCACCGTCGATTCGTACTACCAAGTTTCTGAGGGCCGCATAGGCTTCGGTCGACCTGCGCACGGTGATATAGGCCACGAGACAAGTATCCTTAAATTCGAGTTATTGATTTGGAGCGAGTGCAAAAAACGTGTTACCCTCGTTGGCATGCCCGCGCCTTGTCCCTGCGCACTCGGTTCCTTACTTGTTCCGGCCGCCAAGTTTCGGACTCGGGCGGAATTGATGGGATTTCTGGAGGTTGCGAGGATGCGATTGGAGAGCAGTCACGGTTTGGTTCGGCTCGCGGACCTTTCCTTTGAGGTTGGACTTGCGCCGCAGCGTCGGCATCGGTGCTTCCGCAAGGTTTACGGGGCGACGCCTCGCCAGTACCAGGAGCGGATACGGCTGGGGCGGGCAATGATTTTGCTTCGGGCGGGGGCGAGGGCGACCGAAGTCGCGGCGGAGATGGAGTATGCGGAGTTGAGTTCTTTCAGCCGCGCGTTCACCCGCGAGTTCGGGTCGCCGCCCTCTGCTTTTCGCAAGAAGTGACAAACGCTGCGCTCGGAGGTCGCGTTAGACTCCCGTTCATGAGCGCAATCTGCCATATCGAATACGAAACCACCGACATCGCCCGGGCTCAGGCCTTCTTCGAGGGCCTGTTTGGCTGGACGTTCAAGAGCTTTACCGACAACATGGTCATCTTCGGCCAAGGCGAGAAGCACATCGGCGGCCTGCAGCGTGTTTCCGCCGTGAAGACCAGCAACTCCCCCTCGGTTTGGTTCGACGTGGAGGACTTCGATGCGAAGCTTGGGAAGGCAGTCGAAGTCGGCGGGACGATATTGGAGCCGAAGAAGGAGGTTCCGCACGTGGGTTGGTCGGCCCAGGTCGGCGATCCGGACGGAAATCCTGTCGGGATGGTGCAGTTCGCTGAACAGTAGCGGAGTTTGGGTTGGTTGCAAACCCGTGCCACTTTGCCTCTCTTACCCTGAGAACACCAAGGGCTTTAAGGAACACAAAGTTGGGTTGCCTGATTCCAGGCTGCCATTTGGAGTTTCAGTTGAGACGCGAGGGACTCGCGTAGCCGTGTAGACTGCTCCTCGCTGCTGCCTGGGATGCTGGCTTGGAGCAGAACGGCCCTCTCGGTGAGGCGCAGGGCGCAGCCGCACAGTTTCTTGCCGATTTCGTTGTCGACGATGTCGTTTGGAGAGGCGTGAGCGAAGCAGTCGACCGTTCGCGACTCCCTGCATGGCTTGCACCAGCGCGTGTCTTCCGCGAGAATCGCCGGTATTCCGGTGGCGCGCAAGCCAGCGATTACCGGATTCGCCAGGGCCCGATAGGATTCCTTGACTTGGCGGTTCGAGAGTGCGAGCGTGCCGAGGGGAACGGCAATTGCTACTGTCACGTCTTCGCAGTGTCTGACGGCCTTGCCTCCCGTCGGGCGGAGAACCCATGGTAAATCGCCCATCTCGGCCAAGACTTGCTCCGGCCGCTGGAACCGGCCCAAGCTGAGCCAGGGTCCGTCCCAAGCGTAGATTCGGGCTCCGGCTTCCCCGCCTTCCGCTGCCATCAGAAGGGAAACGTCGCGGGCCATATTCGTCTCGCCATCGAGGGCGCCGTCCAGGCTCACCGTCATCGACGAGAGGGTACCCATGGTTTGATTTGGTGGGGGCCGGGAGATGGCGGGTTGCGCCTGCGGCTACAGCGCTTTGAGGCCCTCCAAGGTCACGATCATCCCTTGGCTACGCATCCTGTTTAACGGGCGGTGGTGGCGGCTTCTATGCCTTCACTTAAAGCGAAGCCTCGACCGTTTCGCTCATCGGCTGCGCCAACTACGGTGTCCTTGGTGGGCTTCCAGCACACGTCGAGGTTCTTGACCGCAGCGGTCTCGTCGAGGCGGCCCACGATCTGGGTGGAGGGGGCGTCGTGGAGGAGATCGGGTTGTTCGACGGCCTCGCGGCAGATCGAAATCATGGCGTCGCAGAACTCATCCAGCGTTTCCTTGGCTTCCGTTTCCGTCGGCTCGATCATGAGGCACTCGGGGACGATAAGGGGGAAGTAGTTTGTCGGCGGATGGAACCCGTAGTCGATCAAGCGCTTGGAGATGTCGAGCGCGCGGACCCCGTTCTCCTTCTTGTACTTCTCCGCCGTGAGGATGCACTCGTGCATGCAGGGCCGGTCGTGCGCGGGGGGAAGCACGTCTTTGAGGCGCGCTCGGACGTAGTTCGCGTTCAGCACGGCGTGGCGGCTGATGTCGGCCATGTACTCCTTGCCGAAGGCGCGCAGATAGGTGTAGGCGCGGACCTCCATCAGAAACTGGCCGTAGAAGGCGCTGACCCGGCCGATCGTCTTGGGCCGATCGTAGTCCGCAATCACCTCTTCTCCCGCGTGGTTTGTTCCGCGACGGATCACTGGGACCGGTTGAAACTCCGACAGGTGCCCCTTCAGACCGATGGCGCCGCATCCCGGCCCGCCGCCTCCGTGGGGGGTGCTGAACGTCTTGTGGAGGTTCAAGTGCATGCAGTCGAAACCGTGATCGCCGGGGCGCGTGGTGCCGACCATCGCGTTCATGTTCGCCCCATCGCAGAAAACCTGCCCGCCCGCCGCGTGCACCATCTCGCAGATCTTCGTGATGTTCGGCTCAAACAGGCCCAGCGTCGAAGGATTGGTTAGCATCAGAGCGGCGACCGCTTGGCCCTTCTCGCCCTCCAAAGCCGCAGCCAGCGCCGCAAGGTCCGTGTTTCCGTCCGAGTCGGTCGGGATCGACTTGACGTCGTAGCCACAGCGGGCGGCGGAAGCCGGGTTGGTGCCGTGGGCGGAGTCTGGCACGAGCACCGTGTGGCGCTGTTTGCCCTCCCCGATCGACTCGTGGAAAGCCTTGATCAGCATCAGGCACGTCATTTCGCCATGGGCGCCGGCAAGGGGCTGGAGTGTGACGTGTGGGAAACCCGTGATCTCCTGAAGCATTTCCTGCACGCTGATCAGAATGTCGAACGCGCCGGGAATCGTCGCTTCGGGCTGCATCGGGTGGAGCATCGCAAAGCCCGGCATCGCAGCGGTGCGCTCGTTCACCTTCGGGTTGTATTTCATAGTGCACGAGCCGAGCGGATAGAAGCCGGTCTCAATGCCGTAGGTGACGTGGCTCAGATTCGTGAAGTGGCGGAGCATGTCGAGCTCGCCAATCTCGGGAAGGTGCAGTTCCTTGCGGGTTTTTCCCAGGA
>JBBSFL010000271.1:0-3979 GCA_038238735.1 Fimbriimonadales bacterium
CGTCCATGCGGCGCTCAAAAAATGGATTCTTGTGCCCGTCGAGATAGGGTGATGAACCCAAAACTATGGCTACGGGCTCCTCAGGAATCAAATTGGTGCTCAGGTAAATATGGCCGCCCGCGCTCGCGAGGACCGTCCAATTGGTGAGCCCGACGAAGGCTCCGGCAAGTAAGACCGACCCTCCGGTCCACAATCCCAAGCGACGCAGCCACTTAACTTTCGCCCTATCGTGCAGTCTAGCCCGAGTCGAGAATGCGAGTCGATGCACGAGGCCGACCGGCTGTCAATTGCGATTGCGTAACGCAGTTCAAGCACCCTCGGGTCAGAAGCTCTTCCTACTACGAACCCGCCGCCTTCGCCACGATCACGAACTGCAGATACTTGCAATCCTCCCACCGATTGAAAGTTAGTAAATTCAACATCCGCAACTTCCGACTGGGCGTCGGATTGATGCCTTCCAACCGCTCGATTTCGCAACCGGCATCTTCGAACAGCCGGGGAAGGCTCTTCTTGGTAAAGAACCGCAGGTGAGTTCGATCGAAGATGCCGAAATCCTGATAGGGGAAGTCCTTGTCGCGCACGATATTGAGCAGCGCGTCCCAATGCCGGATGTTCGGAATCGACGCCAAAATCCGCCCGCCCGGTGTCAGCAGCGGAAGGGTGCGCCGCAGCGCTTCCGCAGGCTCGACGAGATGTTCCAACACGTCGGTAAAACTAACCAGATCGAAGGACGATGGCGGCAGCGTGGGCAGAATCTCCATCGCGTCGCCGATGAAAACCTTGTCCAAACGTTCTTGAGCAAGCGCGCCGATCTCCGGCACGAACTCAATCCCCCGGGCCTCGCACCCGAGCCGATCCTTGCAAGCCGCCCCAAACGCCCCCACCCCGCACCCGACATCGAGCATCCGCCCTACGGACGCAGGCAGGAACCCCCAAAGCTCCTCCCGCGGGTTCTTGTAGTAAGGCTTGACTTCGTCGACAGTAGCGATTCCGAATTATCGCACAGGAGCTCAAGCTTGGAATTTTGACTTAGAATCAGGTTCCGTCAACCCCCCAAAGTCTTTGACCGCATTCCAACTTAAAATCAACCGGTTGACTTTTGCCCGAGATGCTCCCGTAAGGGATATGAGAAATTTTTTTAACGACACCATTGCCAATCATCCCCTCTTCCGCTCGGCGAAAAGAGTCGACGACACCGGGCTCCTGGAGCCAGACCTTCGCCGCAAGGTTTTCAAGATTGTCGGCGAAGCCCACGATCATGGTCTCGAACTGATGGTTTACGAAACCTACAGGAGCCAGGAGCGACAAAGAGAGCTCTTTCGCCGAGGCGTTACCCAACTCAAGCAGGTCGGCGTCCACCACTACGGCCTCGCCTGTGACCTGGTTCGAGTGGTGGAAGGCGAGCCGAGCTGGGATGGAGACTTTACTCTCCTCGGCCATCTTGCCAGAGCCCACGGTCTAGTCTGGGGCGGCGACTGGCCGCGCCTCCGAGATATGCCGCACGTTCAGCGCTGCGCCGTGAAAGATCAAGCCAAGCTCTTCGCCGGAACCTGGTATCCGACCGACGGCTACGACCCACGGTTGTAGAAGGCCATCCTGAGGAACGAAGGATCCCAGCTACCACCACAGACTCATACCCGCCATTCCGATCGAAGCGCGGAGCCTTGAGCGAGGTCGAATGGGGCGAAGTGGAGAAATCTCGCCGTGCGCTGGTCCATGTCACCCCCCTCCCCCCCGACAGGGACGGGACGACGGGACGACGGGACGAACCCCGTGGCACGGCCATCCTGGCCGCGACCCAAAGCGCACTTTGCCCTTGCTCTGCACAAAGACCCATTCACTCATTCCTATTCACCTATGGTGGATTTGAGGCCATGATGGACGAGTGGACCTCTCGCCCGCCAAGTGGATCTGGTTCCCCTCCCAGCGCACGCTGGCGAACACGTTCGTCCTCTTCCGCCGGGAAATCATCCTGGACGAGCCGCCGAAGGAGGCGAAGGGCTGGATCGTCGCCGACAGCCGCTACCGCCTGACCGTGAACGGCGAGCGAGTCCAATGGGGACCCGCCCCCAGCGACCCGCGCCACCTCGAAGTCGACCCGATCGACCTCATCAAATATCTGAAGCCGGGCAAAAACATAATCGGAGCAGAGGTCCTCTTCTACGGCCACGGCGAAGGCACCTGGCCCTTCGGCAAGCCCGGCCTGCTTGTAAATCTCGACATCGACGGCCAAAAGCTGGTCAGCGACAAGGACTGGCACTGCCAAGTAGACCGGGCCCACCGCCCAGGCCAACACCGGCGCTGGTTTCTGCGAGCCCTCCAAGAGGAGTTCGACGCCCGCCTGCACCCAAACGGCTGGGACACGCCGGACTTCAAGCCCGGCCCCGAATGGATCGTCGCGATGGAGTTGGAAACGCCCGCCAACCGCTCCGCCTTCGCCGGAGGCTACTACGACTACGCGAACGAGATCTGGATGTCCCATCCCGAGACTTCGACGTTGTCGCCCAGAACCACCGCCTTGATGCACGAAGTATGGATCGAGCCTGGAATTCTTGAAGCCGGAGAATTAGAGTGGCATAGAGACCCCAATGACTGGTTTGATTTCAGAACACCGGGAAGTTACGGCGAGTGGGCGCCGGTGGATCTCACGTTCGGTGTGGGTGAGGGCCTCAACGGTTCAGCCCACGTCTACAGCCTTCCGAAAGCCAGCAAGGGCCGCGGGCGCACGATCACATTCGTGTGGCCAAAAGAAGTGGTGGGTTGGCCCCATGTTTGGATCGAAGCGCCAGCAGGCACCATCGTGGAGCTGATTACCCACGAGAGCCTCGCCCCCGGGCAGCACTGGCTGGACAGCCATCTGTTCGCGTGGTCTCGCTTCATCTGCGACGGCCGAGCACAGCTTCTGGAGCCGTTCGACTACGAGTCCTTCAAGTACTTGCAGGTTCATATTCACGGAACGGACGAGCCGGTCAGTCTCATCAACCCCCTCGCTCGAGTAAGGCGAAACGCTTGGCCCCACGAAGCCCAGGCCAAGACGGGCGATCCAAAGCTGCAGAAGCTTCTCGACGCCGCCATTCAGACGCTCGACAACTCCGCCCAGGACGTCAGCGTGGACGGCATGGGCAGGGAGCGGCAGCAGTATTCCGGCGACGCGAGCCACCAGCTCCACGCCGTCCGCAGCGTCTACGGAGCCGAAGCCGTCTCCAAACGGTTCCTGAAAACCTTCGGCACGGGGCAGACGCTCGACGGCGTTTGGTTCGACTCCTGGCCCGCCTACGACCGAACCGCACGCGTCTGGCAGCGAGAGGTCGGTGCCAGCGACTGGGGGCCGCTGGTGGACCACTCGATCGGCTTCTGCTTCGACCACTTCCACCACTGGATGCAGACCGGAGACATCGAGCCCGCCCGAGCTAACTGGCCGCGAATCATGAAGTTCGTCTCCTACCTTCGCGGCCTCATGACCCAGGACCCGAAGGGCCTGATGCCGGTCGAGGGACTCGGCATTCCGGCGGTTTGGATCGACCATCTCGCCTTCGAAAAGGCCGCCCAGAAGCGCCTCGCCTTCAACCTCTACGCCGGCGCGATGCTGAGAGAAGCCCTCTATCCGCTCGCCCAACACCTCAAGGTCGGTGAGGACGCGGAAGGCATCAACGACATGGGCAACGCGCTAATCGCCACCTGCCGCCGCCAATACTGGGACGAGGACCGGCACATCTTCGTCAACAACCGTGGCACCGGCAAGCCGCCCCGGCTCGACGACCGATCCCTGGCCACCGCGATCCTCTACGATCTGTGCCCAGACCATCGAACCGAAGCCGCCCTCAAAGCGCTCGTCGAGACGCCGAACAACCTGGGCCTCAGCTACCCCGCCAACGCCGTCTGGCGCTACTGGGCGCTCGCCAAAGCGGGCCGGATCGACGTCGTTCTGAAGGTGTTCCGGGAGAAGTGGGCGACCATGTATTCGGTCGAGCACAACGGC
>JBBSFL010000272.1:0-3954 GCA_038238735.1 Fimbriimonadales bacterium
AGCACGCCGCCGAAGTTGGCGAGATAGACGTCCGCGTTGTCGTTCTTATTCGGATTGCGCCAGTCGATCCGGTCGGCCTGGCCGAACAGGCCCGAACTCGTCGTGGTGTTCCCGTAAGTCAGCCGCTCGTAGTTGCCGCTGATTGGCTGCGTCTCGGTGAAATTCATCGTGAAGCCGGTGTAAACCGACTGCATGCGGCTGACCACGTTCGCGTGGATTTGCAGCCGCTCCGCCGCAGTCAGCGCGTTTGCCGCCCCGAAAACGCCATTCCACGATTGGTCAAGCCGTGCATCGCTGTTCGCCCAGTTCAACCAAACCGAAGTCACGGCCATGCCCGGCATCGCCACCGACAGCACCGCCGCCATCGCAAACCCTCTCCAACTCAATCTCATCATTTTGTCCCTCAACGCAAACATCCACTTTACGGAATGAGGATTGACAATCCAACCGCAATTTTGCTGGTCGAGCAGCAAACTCGGCCTGACACGTAGAATGAGTCGTGCAAACTCAGACTCCGCTCAAGATTCGTCTGGGCCACTCGCCCGACTCCGACGACGCCTTTATGTTCTGGGGCCTCGCCTCGGGCCAGGTTGAGTCCAGATACGAATTCGAGCACATTCTCCGCGACATCCAGACCCTGAATGAGTGGGCGATGGAAGGACGTCTCGAGACCACCGCGATCTCTGTCCACGCCTTCGCGTACGTGGCGGACAAGTACGCGCTGCTTCGCCACGGCGGATCGTTCGGCGAACTGTACGGCCCAATGATCGTGGCCTCGAAAGATCTCTCTCTGGAAGAACTGAGAGAAACCGTGCTCGCCGTGCCAGGTCTGCTGACGAGCGCCTTCCTCCAGCTTAATCTCTGGTTCACCGACCAATACGGTCCCGGAGTGAAGCCTCGGTACAAGGTCGTCCACTTTGATGAGATTATCCCCGCGATCCAGGAAGGCAAGTACGCCGCCGGTCTGATCATTCACGAAGGCCAGTTGACCTACGCTCGAGACGGCCTGACTTTGATCGCGGACATGGGCGAGTGGTGGAACGCCAAAACCGGCCTGCCTCTTCCTTTAGGCGTCAACGTCGTGCGCAAGGACCTTGGCTCCGACGTAGTCGCCGACGTGAGTCGGTGCATGCGTGAGTCAATCACGGCGGGCCTCACCCACCGATCGCAAGCGCTCGACTACGCTCTCCAATTCGCCCGAGGCATGGACACTCCGACCAGCGACGAGTTCGTGGGCATGTACGTCAACGAGCGCACCATGGACATGGGCCCGGACGGCGTGAAGGCGATCAAGCTGCTTCTAACCCTGGGCGCCGAAGCGGGCCTCGTGCCAGCTGTGCAAGTCGACGTAGTCGACTAGCGCGCCGAAAGGCGCTTACCGAGTCCAACGTCGAGCGCGCCGACGAACTGCTCCTCGTCGTTCAGGCCGGGTTGCTGCTGGTGGACTTTGAGGACCTTGCCTTCCGGCGAAATCATGACGTAGCAGGGCAGCGTGCTGACCTTGGCGATCTTGTCTTGCAGAACGGCGTTGGCTTCGTCGCTCTTGGTCGGGCGGTCGGTGTAGAGCCTGACGAGGACGAACTGGTCGAAGCGCTCGTGGACGCTGGGGAGCGGGAAGATGTTGTCCTCCATGTATCGGCAGTTGGTGCAGCTCACGCCGGTGAAGTCGATGAAGACGTTCCGGTGCGTTTGCTTTGCAGTGGCGAGGGCGGCGTCGTAGCTGTCGCCCCAGGCGTAGAGCTCGCCCTTGGTGCTCTGGCCCGGATAGGGCTCGGGCGGGAGGAAGGCGCTGAATTTGCCGAGCGGCCGGCCCTGGATTCCAGCGAGGCACAGGACGGCTGCGCCTAGTGTAGCCAGTCCGAAACCGCGGCGGGGCCATCCGATTTTGGTTTCCGGGTCGTCGTGGGGAAGCCGGATGGCACCCAGTAAATAGAGTCCGCCGAGAATGCCGATGGCGGCCCAGAGGGCTAGGAAAACGCTGCGCGTGAGCCAGCCCGCCTGCCAGACGAGGTCGGCGTTGCTGAGGAATTTTAATGCCGCCGCAACCTCGAGAAATCCCATGAAAACCTTGACAGTGGCCAGCCATCCGCCCGACTTGGGCAGCTTCGCGAGAAGTTGCGGGAACATCGCGAGTAGGAAGAACGGAAGGGCGAAGGCGAGGCTGAAGGCGAGCATCCCGATCGTCGGGTTGAGGTAGTTCCCTTCCTTGGCCGCGGCCGCGAGGATGGTGCCCACGAACGGCACGGTGCAGGTGAAGCTGGTGAGCGAGAAGGTCAGGCCCATGAGGATCGGACCGAGAAGGCCGCCCCCCGACCGCGATTTCGCGCCGATCTTGTTCACCATTCCGCTCGGCAGGCGGATCTCGAACAGACCCATCAGATTCGCGGCGAGGACCAGGAACAGAAGGGCGAGCGCGAGATTGACCCAAGGGTTCGTGGCGAGCTTGGAGATTCCCGTCGCCCCGAACAGCGCCGTCATCACGAGGCCAAGACCGGTGAAGGTGCCGATGATGCCCAGGCAGTAGGCGCTGGCGCCCTTGTAATTCGTCTTCCCCCCGTCCTTTCGCTCTTTCGTAAAGTAGCTGACCGTGATCGGGATCATTGGAAAGACGCATGGGGTGAGGAGCGCGGCGAGCCCGTATGTGAACGCGAACCAGAAGAAGGCGAACGGCCCGCCCTCTTGGGCTGCCTTGACCTTCTGAGCGAATTCGTCGGTGCCGGCCGCTTGGGTAGGCGTTTGGCTGGGTGGAGGTGTCGCGCTCGACCGGCCTGAGGTTATGGCTGCAGCCTTCGTCCGATCGGGTCTCGCTGCGCCGGGGGCGACGGTTACGGTTACAGCTACCTCCTCGGTGGTCGGACGCATACACCGCGTCGCATCGCAGCCCTGGTAACGGACGCCGATCTTCGCATTCACTGACCCCGAGGTGCCCGCCTTGATGCGAACGGGAACTCGGAAATCCGCCTTCTCTTCGAAGCTCGCCGTATTCGCCTGAAAATTGCTGTCGAACTTGACGATCGGGTTATCGCTGGAAGCGTCCCCCGCCGCCTCGAAAGGACCTGCGGGAAGGGTGAACGAAGTCGGAGTGGCGTCTGCCGTATCCTTCAGGGCATAGACATGCCAGCCTTTGTCGATCTCGGCATGGACGACGATAGTTCCCACCTCGCCCGCCCGGGTGTCGGCAGGTTCGAACGTGGCCGTCCAGTGGATCGGTTGCAGCTTCTGAGCGCCCGCACAAACGGCGATCCCCATCAAAACGGCTAAGATCGCGCCGCGCAAAGCGTTCTTCACAAACTGTTCTAAGCGCAATCTGGGCTTCACGGTTCCCATTTTAGTCCTTCGTTGCGCGGCGGCTGGTTTAGCCGAGTTTCTGAGTTTCTGAATTTCTGGATCAAACTGCGTAATTCTTGATTTCTCGGTCCTGCTTTGAGCCGGAGTAATGCGATGGCAGGTCTGTTTTGGGAGGGTTTTCGGCTGCTTTCTGGGGTTTCGATGCTCGTTTCTGACTGATTTTAAAGGGCTGCAGGAATTTTGGCCGAGCCTTCCCTTGCCGATTGGCCTGCACAGCCCACATCGCTGTCATCTCTCGACACGGCGACGAGGGCCCGACTCTTTGTATGCGGGGAGGGCGGTTTGTCAACCCTTCGCCGGAAAGTTTCCGGCTTCTCCTTGCGTGATATGGCGGCGAGGAAGCCGATTTAAGTCGGGACGCCCTGATGCGGGCAGAGACCCGCGCTCCTTTGGGTCAAAAACAGTCGCGTCGCGCCTGGCACGGGGAGCGCCTGCTTGTCGTTTACAGACACGAGCGGAATACGGATTCAATTCTTTCAGCCATTTTTGGGACCGTGTATTCCGTGCTGTGGATCGCCTGCCCAGCTTCGCCCATCCTTCGGAGCGCCTCTGGATCTTGGCGCATCTCGGCGGCCTTGGCCGCTAGGTCCGTAGCGTCGCCGGGCT
>JBBSFL010000273.1:0-3952 GCA_038238735.1 Fimbriimonadales bacterium
CCGACGAGGAGCACAAAAACGCGAGTCACTCTACAAGATCGGCGAGAGCTCCGTGCCGACCTCATGGTCTTCGTCTTGATCACCCACGTCGATCAGAAGAGCGTGAACAAGATCATTCTCTCCCGGACCGAGGGATCCGCGACCGAGAAGGTCTGGCTGCTCGACGTGAAGAAGCACACCGCGATCCTCAGCGCTAAGGTCTTCGACGGTAGCTCGAAGAGCAGTGGCATGTTGGAGATCGGGGAAAAGGGTAGCGATCGGAAGATGTTAGCGGTGGCAAACTGCCTCCGCCACGCTCTCGCACTAGACGAAGGCGCCTTTCTCAAGCCCTTTCCGATCACTCACAAGATCGAGCGATCCAAGGTTGGAGGCATCAAGATCGGGAAGCAGAGAATTTCCGGCTGATTCTCGAGCATTGAATTTGGAACTTCAAATCTCAAATCTCAAATCTCAAACTGCAGACCTCACGTAGCCGATTTGGTTACTTGCCGCAAGAATTCAATTCAAATTCCAAACACCGAAGTTTATGGATAGATACCGCGACGAATCGTCGCGTCGGCGACACGCTTGACTCCGATGATGTAAGCCGCCGTCCGCATATCCGTCTTGTGGGCATGCATCATGCTCTCCACCGCAGCATACGAGTGGCGCATGATCCGCACGAGTTTGTTGTTGACCTCGTTCTCTTCCCAGAAGAAATTTTGAAGGTCTTGGACCCACTCGAAGTAGCTGACGATGACGCCGCCCGCATTCGCGAGGACGTCCGGCACGATGAGCACTCCCTTGTCGCTGAGGATATGGTCGGCCTCTGGAGTGCAGGGCCCGTTGGCGCCCTCCACGATCAGTTTGGCCTTGATCTTGTCCGCATTTTCCTTTGTGATCTGTGCCGAGATCGCGGCGGGGATCAGGACGTCGCATGGCAGTTCGAGGAGGTCCTCGTTGGAGACCTGTTGGGCATCCTGGTACTCGCGGATGCCGCCTTCGCGGCCCGTGTAGCGATGGAAAAGCTCCGAAATCGGTAGACCTTTCTCGTTGTAGATACCGCCGAGCGCGTCGCTAACCCCCACGATGGTCGCGCCCATCTCTTCGGCGAGCTTCGCAGCGATCGAGCCCACGTTTCCAAAGCCCTGCACGACGATCTTCGCGCCCTTCAAGTCCAGATTCGTGCTCTTGGCCGCCTCTTCCATCGCGGTCACGACGCCGCGGCCCGTCGCCTCGACACGTCCTTCGGAGCCGCCAAGCTCGATCGGCTTACCCGTTACGCAGCCCGGCACGGTGTAGCCAGCCTGCATCGAAACTGTGTCCATGATCCACGCCATCACTTGGGCGTTGGTGCCGATATCGGGAGCGGGAATGTCGGATCGCTCGCCGACGATAATGCTAATGTCGCTGATAAAGCGCCGCGTGAGCTTCTCAAGCTCACGAATGCTGAGTTGTTTCGTGTCGACCTTGACCGAGCCTTTCGCGCCGCCATAGGGAATGTTAGCGACCGCACACTTCCAGGTCATCCACATCGCCAATGCCGTCGTCTCGTGCAAGTCGACGTCGGGATGGTATCGGATACCGCCCTTGGTCGGGCCGCGGCTTGAGTTGTGCTGGACTCTAAATCCCTCGAAGACCTGAACCTCGCCGTTATCGAGAACGACCGGGAAATTCACAATGAGCGAGCGCATCGGGCTCGCCAGAACTTTATGAAGACCTTCGTTTAAATCGAGATAGTGGGCGGCGGTCGCAAGTTGCTCGCGCGCCATGTCGAGAACGTCAATGTGTTGGCTCATTCGTTGAAACCGTTTCGCCGCTACGATCCTGGAGCGGCCAAGATTTTGCTAAGGAGCGCGTAAACGGGAATCGCAAGCACTCCGTTGTACATCGCTGCGCCTATTGTATCCCCCAGGAACCTACCGATGCCGCCGGGGGGCGCTAAAAAGAAGAGCAGGATTTGACTGGCGACCGTTAAAACCGCGGTCATCAATGCGGCGACTGCCACGTTCGGCTGAAGTCCCATCGCCGCCGAGGACCCCCCGAAGAAGCCGGCAAGGGTCCGGCTGATCACATAGTGCGTAAGATTCACACCGGCCAGGGCACCCTGCATGGCGCCGGCAAAGAACCCCACCACGGTGGAGGCCAACCGGCTCGCCAGTAAGGAGAAGACGGCGACGAAGGCGAGCGGAACGTCGGGCATGATCCCGAAGATCGCAAAGCGCGGAGCGAAGGACTGCTGAAGCGCGGAGGCCAAGTAAAGGCCGATCAAGGCGGTCAACCCCACCTTAAAGCCCTTCATCGCAGGACGATGACCTCGCGGATCGAGCCGAGATTCGCGGTAGGAAAGACATTCGCGCGCCGCTGGCCCATCTCCGGGTTGTCCTCGACGGAAAGAACCCGACCAACGATCAGTCCACGGGGAATCTTCTCCGAGAAGCCGCTCGTCATCACCAGATCTCCCGCCTTCACGTCGGTCTTCGGGTCGTTGAAGTCGATGTACATCGAATTGCCGCCCGCACCCTGAAGCAGGCCGACGGAGGGCGGTTTCCTCGCCGTCATTGCCCCAATGAGAAGATTGGCCGAGCCGAGGAGGGAAACCTGGCAAGAGCTCGTCGTTACCGTGCTTACGACTCCGATGAGGCCTTCCGGACAGGCCACCGCCAGTCCGGGAGCCACGCCCTGTCCAGAGCCGACGCCGAGCATGATACGGTTTTCCCGTGGCGTGTAGCCGATCACGTCTGCCGCGATCCGAATCTGTCCCGCCCGGCGGGCCATCCCATTGAGCCGACGCAGCTCCTCGATCTCCAGATCTAGTGCGTCGACCCTCTCCTGGTAGAGAGCCATCGCGCTCTCTTCACTCTTGAGCCGTCGGACTTGTGCCCGCAAAGAAGGTGCGCTGAAAACCCCGGCGAAGAAGTCTCGCGTGCCGTCCATCGCCCGCCCGATGCCCCCGGACATCGGATTCACGAGCTTCAGGACGACCGAGGAGAACGGATCGACGAGACCCTTGTCTCGCGATTGCGATTGCATTCTTCCCAACAAGGCACCCATCGCGCACAGCACGACCAGGACGAGCACGTCTGTGCCTCGCCCGCGCTTCACACCCGGGACGCCTTCTCGAGCATTTTGCGAATCAGCGGGTTTTCGTGCATGCCTTCCACCACGATTCCCGTGCCCTTGACCACGCAGGAAAGCGGGTCCGGAGCGATGTGTACCGGCATCCCTGTCTCACGCATGATGAGCTTGTCAAGCCCCCTCAAAAGCGCTCCGCCACCGGCCAGCACTATTCCATGGTCCATCGCGTCGGCGGCAAGTTCAGGCGGAGTTGCTTCTAGCGTCAGCTTGACCGCCTCGACGATCGCGTTGAGGGGCTCGCCAATCGCCACCCTCACCTCTTCCGAGGAGATAACGGCGCTGCGAGGAAGGCCGGAAACCAGATCGCGTCCCTTGACCGTAATCTCCAGTTCCTGCTCCAAGGGATAGGCCGATCCAATTTCGATTTTCGTCTGCTCGGCCGTGCGGTCGCCTATGAATAGGTTGTAGGCTCGGCGCACGTAGGCCGCGATCGCCTCGTCGAGTTCGTCCCCCGCCACTCGGATGGAACGCGAGTGGACGATGCCGCCCAGAGAAATCACGGCGACCTCCGTGGTGCCGCCTCCCATATCGACGATCATCGAACCGCTCGGCTCGTCGACTGGCATGCCTGCGCCGAATGCCGCCGCCATCGGCTCTTCGATGACGAACGCCTGGGTAGCGCCAGCCTGTCGGGACGCCTCGATGACGGCCCGTCGCTCGACCTCCGTGACGCCGCTCGGAATGCCGACCACGACCGTCTTGCGAAGTAAGAAGCGATTGCACACCTTCGAGATGAAGTGGTGCAACATCTTCTCGGTCTGCTCATAGTCCGCGATGACGCCGTCCTTCAAGGGTCGTGTCGCTACGATATTCGCCGGAGTGCGGCCAAGCATCC
>JBBSFL010000274.1:0-3934 GCA_038238735.1 Fimbriimonadales bacterium
AGCCATTTCCCTGATCGCCATTAGTTGAGGCCCCCTTTCTTGTTCCTGCCGAGCCGTTCTCCGAGGAAGATCAGCTTGCCCCGGACCCATATTTTAGCGGATTCGGGCCAGATCGGTCCTGTGGCCAACGGTATTGATGGGCTAAATAGGGCTCCGGTGACGAAGATGCGCAAGTCTCCCAGAGCAGCCGACGTCCGGGTTACTGCCCAGATGCTGAACCCAAACATCAAGGAGAATAACCAACGTGAACCGCAACAGCGAGAGCGTAGGGTTCATCGGCCTCGGCATCATGGGTAAGCCAATGGCCCGTAACCTGCTGAGGGCGGGCTTCCGGCTGGTCGTCCACAATCGAAGTCGCGGGCCCGTGGACGAGCTCGCAAGCGAGGGAGCCCTGTCGGCGGCGAGCCCGCGGGAAGTTGCTGAGGCGTGCGACGTCATCGTCACGATGCTGCCTGATTCGCAGGATGTGGCTGACGTCGTGACGGGCGACAACGGTGTACTGAGCGGCGCCCGCAGAGGCTCCCTCTTGATCGATATGAGCACCATCTCACCGTCCACGGCGGTTGACCTAGCCAAGAAGGCGGAGGCCCAGGGTGTGTCAATGCTTGACGCGCCGGTGAGCGGCGGGGACGTTGGCGCTCGGCAGGCCACTCTTTCAATAATGGTCGGAGGCTCGGAGAAGGCCTTTGAGCGAGCCCGGCCGCTGCTCGAGGCCATGGGCAAAACCATCATCAGAACCGGCGGGGCAGGTTCGGGACAGATCGTCAAGGCTTGCAACCAAATCGTTGTCGCCTTGACGATTGAGGCGGTCAGCGAAGCGCTCGTGCTGGGTTCGAAGGCGGGCGTCGACCCCGAGATCATTATCAAGGTGCTCTCCGGTGGTCTTGCAGCGAACAGGGTTCTCGAGATCCGCAAGGACAACATGCTGAGGCACGACTTCAAACCTGGGTTTAAAGTCGACCTCCATCACAAGGACATATGCATCGCCCTGGCGACTTCGCGTGAGCTCGGCGTGCCTCTACCGGTGACGTCGTTGGTCAACGAGATGCTCCTCGCTCTCCGCGTCAAGGGGCTGGGTCAACACGACCATTCGGCTCTGCTCACCATCGTCGAGGAGTGGGCGCATCATCGGATCGGGTCGCTTCGTGACCCGGTCGAAAAGGTTAGGTGACCGATCGATTTTCGGCCAATCGAGGCAAGTTATCGGTATTTGCTCTCGCCCGGCTCGTAGGGCGTCGAAGACGGTCGGGAGTTGTGCTCCATCGCGATGCGCCAGCCGTCAGCCTCCTTCCGTAGGATCATCGAGACGCGGATCTGGCGGGACATCGGCCCATGCTCGGAGTCGTAGTCCTGTTCGAGCACGCCGGCGATCCAGGCGAGGCTGCCCTCGACCTCTCCATGGGGACCGTCTACCCACCGAAATGCTCGGTAGCGGACGGGCGGGTGATCGGTCCACTCCGACCACTCTTTGCGAACCTCCTCGACGCCGTGAACGAACCAGTTCGGCCCCGACGGGAACCTGCAAGTATCATCGGCATACTGCGCGATCGCGGATTCGGGATCCTCGTTCAGGACGGCGTTCATGTATGCCTCTCTAACTGCCTCGGCTTCGTTCATGCGATCCTCCTAAAGGCAGGTATCGGGAATGACTGCTCATCGCGAGGAACCACCTTTGTACGACCTGGATACCTCAAAATTGGGGCGAGGTTGTCCACGAGCCACCCACGCAGGGGGTCGCTTAACTCTTTGTCAGTCAACTCGGTGGGCAGGACGATTGCTCGTTGCCTACTCGTCGGCCGTCGCTCTGTGTCAAGCAATGACCATCCCCCGGTGAGGTGACGGTTCACGTCCGGTCCCGATGGATTTGAGCCGGGGCGAGGGTACCTGATCCGCCAAAATCGGGACCCTTCGCTCACCAGTCGTACGCGATGGGGTAGGCGATGTGGTGCCCCAGGCCTTCCACCGGCGCAGGTCATGAAGACCGTCAGCGGGGCCAAGGCTAGGCGCGCTTCTTGAAATAGTCAGCGTTGATATCGATGAAATGGAGCCATTCCTCTGGGACCTCGTCTTCAGGGTAGATAGCGTCCACGGGACAGGGATCTACGCACGCAGCGCAGTCGATGCACTCATCAGGGTCGATGAAGTATTGCTTGGCCTGGTCGTCCGAGTGGATGCAATCGACGGGACAGACTTCGACGCACGAAGCGTCCTTGACGTCGATACAGGCCTGGGTGATTACAAAAGTCATGTGCCTCTCCGGCTAATGAGCCGAGGTGCGACAGTGAACTTACCGCCTTGGCTCAGAAGGTCCGAACGTCTCCGCGGACGCTTGCCTCCTCCATGCACGGTCAAGATCGCCCTCCCAGCTTATGAGACTGATGGTCCGAAGCTATTGCGCACCCGAGCCGGGCGATACTGAGGCGGCAGTGGCCGGCCGTCCTGTGTTGCGCCAAGCTTGACCTGTCGACCATTTGCCCCCTCTTCTGCCGCAGAGAGCCCCTCGCCAAGCCCTATCTGCATCTACCGCTACGAAACGTAGCGCCGACGACGAATTTGCATCCCGTTCGCATTGCCCTTCAACCCATCTGCGCCGACTCGCGGCGCAAACTCTTCCTAGATGGCCGGTAAGCGGCGATTTTCGACACAATTATAGCGTTCCTGGCGGATTCGCAGCGATTTCCGTCATTGACGACGGCACTCCTATTTGGTATATACCGGGACCGGGGCATGGTTGCTTTAGAGGCGTTGTGCGGCGCAGGGGCCTTCCCAGTTCCCGGCACGATTGCGGACGGATGGCTTGGGAGCAATCAGAAGTTGCCTGGGATGGCTCTCGCTACCGAAGCTCCCGGCCAAGGCTCATGGTGGAGGCACTCTGATCTTGTTCCTGCCTCAAGCCGACTGGATCTCCCCACCGAGCGATCGTCGCGGCCGTCAAACGTTAGTCGGGTGTTCAGCCACCGGTCGACGTCTGGTTTTCGGTCCGAAATTGTCCAGTCTTACTAGAAGGAGAAAAGATGCGTACTAATCACCGAAAGGCAGCGATGCTTTTGCTCGCGAGCTTTGCGTTGTTAGGGTGCGGGAACGGCACCACATCGACGGCTACCAGCTGCGGAGGCCAGACCGTGGACGGTATCTCCATACCGAGCGCCAGCGAAAGCTCATCAGTCGCGGAGATCTGCAAGGCGGGGAAACTGCTGGCCGGAAGCGTCGTAGGCTTTCCAGAGGTGGTTCAAGACCCGACCACCCAAGAGTGGCTGGGGTCGGCGGTCGACGTCGGGAAAATCGCGGCCGACCTTATGCACGTCAAGTTCGAGGTAGTGCCCACCGGATACGACACGTTCATCGCCGGTATGCAGGCTGACAAGTTCGTGATGACGGCCGCTGCGCTCTTCGCGACACCTGCTCGCGCACAGGTAGTCAGCTTCGTTCCGTATTCCAGTGCGGGTACCTGTTATGCGACCTTGGACCCCAACATCAAGACGGTCGACGACATAAACAATTCCAACGTATCGCTTCTCACGTACACCGGGACGGGAAGCGAAGAGGTGATGCTTAAGAAGTTCACGAAATCCAAGATAGTAAGCATTGTAATGCCCGCCGGCGGACAGCTAGCAGGCATCGCACAGCTCCAGGCAAGCCGGGTCACGGTCGCCTCGTTCGACTCGCCGACGGCGCTCGTCCTAGCTTCCAAGTACCCCAATCTTCGGATTCTCCCAGGCGGTGCCAGCGAATGCATCAAGAGCCCTGACCTTTCGACGCCTATCGCGGTTGCTTATCGCAAGGGGGACGACAAATTTGGCGCGTTCTTGACCGCTGTTGTTGCGAAGAACAAGGATCGGCTCCTTAACGACGACGTAAAATACGCCGATCCCAAATTCTTCTCCTAAGCGTTTGCGGTCGGTGGCTTGTGGGGTGGCCGGCCAGTAATGGCCGG
>JBBSFL010000275.1:0-3915 GCA_038238735.1 Fimbriimonadales bacterium
CTCGAAGTCCGATCCGCGTTTTGGAACGTTGGCGCCGGTGGCAAGCAACGTGCAATCGATCGAAGCCGCCCTGCTGTTTAGCTGCGGTCTTCAACCGTTCGTCGCGATCATGGGACCGAGTGGTTGGGGCAAGACGCACCTTCTAGAAGCCGCCGCACACGGCTTAATGCAAGAGTTGAAACGCCCGCTTCGGATTCTGAGCGCGACTGAATGGCTCAAGTACCCGCATTTGGTGGACGCGGCAAATCCTCTGATTCTGGACGACGTTCAGGATGCCTTCATCAAAACTCGAACCAAGGTTCAGCTTCGGCTCGCTTTGGAGCGGCGGATACGAGCCAGCCGACCGACGCTATTAAGTTTTACCGCGGCGCGATCCACGCGCCAGTTAAGAACCCATCTGCCCTCCCTTCACCTGTGGACGATCGCGACGATGTCTGAGCCGGCGTTTTCCGAGAGGCTCGTGATTGTGAACCAGATGGCATCGTCTGAGGGCTTGAGCCTCTCGACGGCGCTGACGAGACTGTTGGCGAGCCGAATGAAGGGTAACGGGCGGACCCTTATCGGAGCAATGAAACGCTTGCGGCTCGAGGGCGCCCTTTGGCTCGATGGCCGGTCGCTGCTGAAGGCATGCGGCATCCTCGACTGTTTCTTCGCAGACAACAGCGCGTGGGACCTTAAAGAGCGGATGACGAAGGCGCTGGAATTGACGCGGCAGTACCAGCCGAACCTTCCCTGGCGAGACCTTCTGACGTATGCCATGTTGTGGGAGGCGTGCCTTCCGGAGTCCGAGGTGGCTCATTTCCTGGGCCTGACCCCCGCGACGATTTACAAGCGGGCGTCCGCATTTCGCGCTCGCATGGAGCGCGATCCCGTGGCCGAAAATTGGCTGCACCAATACATCGATCAAGTCGTAGATATGCTGGTTCACGATTGAACCGGTATTTTTCCCTGATAGGCGAGGCACAGAACTTGTTACAGTTGGAGGTTGTCCAGACACCGCCTGAGCAGGGTGCCCCCTATATGCAAACCGTCGAGAGCCTGAAGCTGCTGCCCGTTTGGGTGGATCCAGGGCATCTTGTCGCCTCCGCCCGGATACTTTTGCAGGGCCATGGACTCCGCGTTATCGGCGTGGTCGAGAATGGGGAGCTCATCGGGACTGTCGCCATAGAGCGGGTCTTGACCCAATCCGACTTTTTGCCTGTGCGCACGATTGTGGATTCGGCAGGTCTGATCGTCGAGGGAACCGAACCGACCCGCGAGGTAGCCCAGCGGTTCGTTCAAGATGACGTGGATTTTGCGTGCGTGATGCGCGACGGCAAGTTTCTCGGGGTGGTGACAGCGAATATGCTGCTTCGCGAATTGGGGAGGTCGTGGGATCCCCTCACGGGTTTGTCTTGGAGCGATCGCCTGCGCGAGTGGGGCATCGAGAATCTGAAGCGGGGCAGCGAGGTCACGATCCTGTTCCTCGATCTAGACCAGTTCGGCGGCTACAATAAGCAATACGGACACATAGTAGGCGACCGAGTGCTTCGGAAGATCGCGAACTTTCTGGTTGACTACGTCGACCCGGAGCGCGACGCCTTGGTTCGTTACGGGGGTGACGAGTTCGCCATCGGAACAACGAGGCCTCGTGAAGAGGCGGAGTCGCTCGCGGAAACCCTCGAACGGAACGCCATGGATATTTCGATCCCGGACGCTGGGCGAGTGAGTTTTTGTATCGGGATCTTCGGCGGCAAGCGCACCCGTGAGCGGGACAATATTCACTTTGCAGCGACGCTCGACAACCTCATCAACCTCGCCAGCAAAGACTGCTTGGCCAAGAAGATTGGGGCGGTAGTGGCGGAGGATGAGCTTGTTGGCGAATCGGAGGGCGGTCCGATTTTGGAGATTCATACGACGCCGGAGATTCGGGTGGTGAACGTCTTCGCGGACGAGAACTCGCCGACGGCGCTCACCCAAGTCATTCTGCGCCTAGGCGACCAGGTCATCAGCGGCGTGAGCGCACGTATGGGGCGCCCGGTGATTCAGTCGGTGGCCTCGGCGACCTCCAAAGCGCTGGAGCGAGCCTTTACGGGCTCTTCGTTTAAAGTTGGCGATATTAACCTAAGCGAATCGAAGGAGGGCCAACGGCTGGTGAGCGTCGCGGGACAGTTCTCACAAGACGACCGCACGGTTCTAACGGGCGGCGTCGGGCTGGTCTCTACCGATCTCTACACGAGCGTTGCGGAAGCAACGGTACAGGCCTTCGTCAGCGCGAATCCGGTTTCGTAGCCTGCCCCTTCCTTGCGGGTTGTCGAATGCGCTCGATGAATTACAAGTGGGCTCGGAAAGCGTTGGTAGACGATCCCCTATTCGCGACGTACTATTTGATATGCCTGAAGAATCCGCTTCGACCCTCACGGATCTGCTCGATAAGATAATCGAGGTGGCTCCTAAGGACGACGCGCGCCTCCAAAACCATCTTTCTGCCCTTCGCCGTGCTCTCCAGAGCGGAGCGAAGGAGCGCGAGGAGGCGCAACGGTTGCTGGCGGAATACGAAGAGGCCTATAACAAGCTGACCGCGCCTGCCAATCGCCTCGGAGTGTTCCTGCAGTGGCTGGAGAGTCCCGAGGGGCAGGAGCGTTTGGCGCTCATCTCCGTGGGCGACCAGGAGTTCGTCTCCCAGGTCGATCCGAAGGCGAACGCAGAGGTGCTAAAGACGGGGACGCGTGTGAAGGTCAACGACGCCTATGCCGTGCTCGGCGACATGCCGGCTTCTCCAAGTGGCACGATCGTCAAGGTCGGCGAAGCGTTGGAAGATGGACGGCTCCGGATCGGCGGAGATATGCCGGGTCAAGATGGGCGGTTGGTGCTTCGAGGGGATGACATTCGGGAGAACAAAATCAATTCAGGCGACGAAGTTCGGATGGACTCCTCCGGAAAGATCGCGCTGGAGCACTACGAGAAGCAGGAGAGCCGGGACTACTTTCTGGAAGACATTCCCGAGATTCCTTGGGAGAAGGTCGGCGGGCAGGAAGAAGCGATCAAGCTGATCCGCGAGACGATCGAGATGCCTCTGCTTCACCCGGAGATTTTCGAGCGCTTCGATAAGAAGCCGATCAAAGGCATCCTGCTCTATGGTCCTCCCGGCTGCGGAAAAACCTTGTTGGGGAAGGCGACAGCCTACAACCTAACCCAGGAGTATTCCAAGCGCACGGGCAAGGAAGTCAAAGAGTATTTCATGGCCATTTCGGGGCCTAAGATTCTCAACATGTGGCTGGGCGAGACGGAGCGGATGGTGCGCGAAATTTTCCGCACGGCTCGAGAGAAGGCAAAGGAAGGGCGGCTTGTTTTCATCTTTATGGACGAGGCGGAATCGGTGCTTCGTACACGTTCTAGCGGACGATACTTGAATATATCGAACACAGTGGTGCCTCAGTTCTGTGCGGAGTTGGACGGACTCCAGTCGCTGGACAATGTGATCCTGATGCTTACTTCGAACCGGCCCGACTACATCGATCCGGCTGTCTTGCGCCCTGAGCGCATCGATCGAAAAGTCAAGATCTCGCGGCCTGACAAGAATGCGACGCGTGACATTTTGAGCATCTATCTCCACGACCGGATCCCTCTCGATCCCGAAGTGTTGGCGAAGTGGGATGACGAGGTGGACTGTGCCCGGAAGGATCTGGTCGAGGCGCTGACGGAGCACATCTGGAAAGGGTCTCGCGAGAACGAATTCTTGAAAGTTTTCTTGCGAAACGGGCAAAGCGAGACGCTCTATTTCCGGGACATGGTGTCTGGGGCGTTGCTGAAGTCGGTTGTCGACCGGGCGAAAGATACGGCGATCAAGCGGGCGATCGCGGCTTCCGACAACGAGGCCGGGGTGTCATTGGACGACCTAATCGCGGCGGCGAAGCAGGAGTACAAGGAGAACGA
>JBBSFL010000276.1:0-3855 GCA_038238735.1 Fimbriimonadales bacterium
AGGGCCTCCCCGAAGACCAGATCAAGACCAAAATTGCTTCGGCGACGGGGCTCGATGCCGCCGACTATAAGGGCTATACGGAGATCGGTCCGACGGTGCAGAAGGAGACCTTGCGAAATGCGATCGCCGGCGTCATCGTCTCGTCGATTCTGATCATCGTGTTCCTCGCGATCCGCTTCGGAGTGTCGCTGGGCAACTTTGTGGCGGGCCTTCGCTTCGGCACCTCCGCGATCCTGGCATTGATTCACGACATATTGGTCGTTATCGGCGTGGCGGCCATCGTGGGCTACTTCATCGGGTGGGATATCAGTTCGCTGTTTATCACCGCCATGCTCACGATCATCGGCTTCTCGGTGCACGACACGATCGTTATCTTCGACCGAATCCGCGAGAACTTGCGTCGGCCGCAATCGGGCGAGACGTTCGAGCATCTGATCAACCGGTCGATTACTCGCTCGTTCGCTCGGTCGATCAACACGTCCATGACGGTCGTCGTGACCCTCGGGATCATCTTCTTCGCGGGCACCGCGACGCCGGACCTGAAGTTCTTCGTGCTTGCGATGCTCGTCGGCATCCTCTCGGGAACCTACTCTTCGATCTACAACGCTTCGCCGATTCTGTACCTCTGGGATAAGGCGGTGGAGAAGAACAAGGGCAAGGAGCACACCCTCGTCGGGCTCGCCATCGCGGAGAGCAAGAAGGCCCAGGTCGTGTCGACCCGAGTCGAGTCCCCGGTTGCCGATCCGGTCGCCTCGAAGTCGAGCCAATACGGCCAAGTCCGCCGCCGAGCCAGCGCCCCGAACCGTCCAAAGAACGACGAGACGGAAGACTAGTGGATTGTGCCTTTGGGGCAGATTGAATTAAATTCTCCCCTTGAGGGGAGTTTGGGTGCTCGCCCTCCTCAATGTCTGGAGAAGGAGGTCAGCCTCCCTCAAGGGAGGGCCCGGAAAAGGGGGTCCGGCAGGGCGACTAACTTGAACTTTGGATCGCGTAAGCTCCTCTAACAACTTCCCATGAGCGTTCCCCTCCGAAAGGAGACCCCCGAGCACAAGTCGCCATGGGCGATCAAGATTGCCAGCGTAGCCGGTATCCCGATCCGGCTCCACTTCACCTTCTTGCTCTTCCTCGCCTGGATCCTGCTGCTGGGCAAGCAGAGTGGGAGCACCTTGACGATGCTGCTCGTGCCGAGCATCTTCCTCTGCATACTGCTCCACGAGCTTGGCCACGCCCTGGTCGCCAAGCGCTTCGGGATCGGGACACAGGACATCACGCTCTATCCGATCGGGGGCCTCGCCCTGTTGAAAAGCCGGCCGAAAGCGCGTGACGAGTTCTGGATAGCCCTTGCCGGTCCCTTGGTGAACGTCGTGATCGCCGTGATTGCGGGCATCGCGTTGCTCGTCACGACAGGCAAAATCCCGATGCCGACGCTCGACCTCACCGGTCGGTCCTACCTGTCCGCTTTGTTCGCGGCCAACGTCGTGCTCGCCGTCTTTAACCTCATTCCCGCGTTCCCGATGGACGGCGGGCGAGTTCTCCGCTCGGTTCTCGCCCTTCACATGACGGAGGCCCGCGCGACGCGGTTGGCGGCGGGGATCGGCCAAATGCTCGCCATCGTCCTTGGCTTCGTCGGTCTGGCAACGGGGCAGATCGTCCTAATGCTCATCGCCTTCTTCGTTTTCGTCGGAGCGGGCCAAGAAGCTACCCAGTCCGCGGGCGTCGAGTTGGTGACAGGGCACACGGTGCAAGACGCGATGATCACGATGTTCGTCACCCTGGAGAGCGGAGCCACTCTCGACCAAGCGGCAACGATGCTCCTGGAAACCAACCAGCACGACTTCCCGGTTGTGCTTGGGGAAGAGAGTTTGGGAGTCTTGGCCCGCTCCGACCTCGTGCGGGCGCTCGCCACCCAGGGACGGACAAGCTACGTAGCAGGCGCGATGCGTCGCGAATACAGAACCCTGACCCCTACGGACCAACTGGACAAGGCATTCGAGCTCCTAAGCCAAGGCGACCGTTCGCCGATCCTCGTCATGGGCGAAACCAAGTTGCTGGGAATGATCACTCTGGAGAACCTTTCCGAGTTCCTGATGATCGAGCAAGCGCGCAACCGAAGCGCGCCCGCGGCATGACTTCTCGAAGCGCCGACGTCAAGCGGGCCGACCAATCCCAAAAAAGCCGCGCTCCCATTCAATGCGAAAAGGAGCGCGGGAACCGAAACCCTACAGGCTGCGCCGTGCGCCCATGCCGAGAATGAACAGCACGATAGTGACCGCCAAGAAGACCCAGAAAAGTATCATGGCGATGCTCGTAGCGCTGCTCGCGATCACGTTGAACCCGAACATCGCCGCGACGAGCGCGATGATCAGAAAGATTACGGCGTACCTCAACATTTGATTTCTCTCCTTTTTGTGGGACCCTCCGGCCCCGGGTACCTGACTTTTTTAGTTCCAGTTTTGTTCACTTGCAATTAGAGGCCTGGGGAAGCCACCCCACAACTGCGCCACAATTGAACGTGGCCATCGCATCCTCCTCGCCCACTTTGAACTCAAACGAACGATCGGCGGTCGTCGACCTTCGCAGCGACACCGTCACCCGGCCCACGCCCGAGATGTACGAAGCGATGCGGACGGCGCCCTTGGGCGACGACGTCCTCGGTGACGAGCCGACGGTGATGGAGCTCGAACGGGTCGCCGCGCAGCGCACGGGTAAGGAAGCAGCTCTCTTCGTGCCGAGCGGCACGATGGGCAACCAGATCGCGGTGGCGACCCATACAAAGCCCGGCGACGCGATGCTGATCGAGGAAGAGGCCCACATCCTCTACTATGAGGTCGGCGCCCCAGCCGTCATCGCCAACGTCGTCACCTGGACCTTGCCTTCGCGCCTCGGCGTGGTGGACCCTCAGACGGTCGCCCGTCGGATCGTCAAAGCAAACCTCCACACACCGGGCACGACGCTCCTTTGCCTTGAGGACACCCACAACCGCGCCGGAGGCACGATCATTCCCATGGATCTGCTCGCCGAGTATCGCCGCCTCGCTGACCGCAACGGAATGAAAATCCACATGGATGGCGCTCGTGTCTTCAACGCTGCCGTAGCCCTCGGTGTGCCGGTGAGTGAGATCGCCAAGCATGTCGATTCGGTCAACTTTTGTCTCAGCAAGGGGCTGCGTTCTCCCATCGGCTCTTTGCTGTGTGGCTCCACGGACTTCATCGATCGAGCCCGGATCTGGCGCAAGCGGTTGGGTGGGGGAATGAGACAGGCAGGCATCCTGGCCGCCTGCGGCCTAGTGAGCCTCAACTCCATGGTAGATCGCCTTGCGGAAGATCACGCGAACGCGAAGCGCGCGGCCCTCGCCCTCCTGGAGCTACCCGGCGTGACGGTGCCCATCGACACAGTCCAGACTAATATCGTGCTCGTCCACACTGAAGGGCCAGCCGCCAAGTGGCAGGAATCCCTGCACGAACTGGGCGTGTGGTGTTTCCCGGTTGCCGACAATCGTTTGCGCTTGGTTTTTCACGGCGATGTCGATGCCGCGATGACAGAAAGGGCAATCGAGGCATTCCGCTCCGTGAGCCGTGCCTGACTCCCCTATAGCCGACGAACCGAAGCACCGGTTAGGAACTCGCGGGCCGCCTTCTGGAGATCGGGTAGGGCTACCGCTCGCATGCGGTCGAGGAGGGCACGCGGCTCCCAGTCCTGGCCGGTTTTCGACTTCCAGTAAGTTTCCAGGAAGGTTCGGTCGGCGATTGAGCCAGTAAGCCTTCTCTTGGAGGAGAAACAGATCGGGTTGAGGTCGAGGCCGCGAACGAGAACCGCCTCCGCCAGCGCGAGAGCTCGCACACGATCTGTCTCCCC
>JBBSFL010000277.1:0-3830 GCA_038238735.1 Fimbriimonadales bacterium
AGATCGTATTCCTCGAAGGTGGGCGTTCTCAGCTCCTGATAACCGTATAAGGAGGTGTGCGCGCGGAACTGCTGTTCCAGTTTCAGCCAACGGTGCGCGTCCTTTGGAAGGACGTCTTCGGTGCCGCGGGGTGACTGGAATGGCATGGTGCATATTGTGCCTGATCGGGGTCCAAGGTCCCCAAAAGCGCTATAGTTACGACAAGCTTCCGCAGTCGGAGGATGAACAAACGATGTTAACCACACTCTTGATGGTCTCGACCCTCGCCGCCTCGCCAGACGGCATTACGATGAAATTCGTGCCTTCGGGCGCGGTCGCCCGCGCGGGCGGCTACTCCCCAGTCCGGGCCGAAGTGTCCGATGCCGCGACCGGTGTAAAGAAGGCTCCGGCCGGGCTCTCGGCCGCGCGCTACGGCACTTTGAAGATTGGCGACAAGAGCTTCATCTTCGTGCTCGATGAGCCCGCGGGTAAAGACGGCCGCTTGTTCGTGGACACCAACGGCGACGGCGATCTGACTAACGACCCGGCCGCCACGTGGAGCGTCGCCGACCGGAACGGCATGAAGCTTTTCTCCGGCGCTGGCAAGGTCGATATCGGAAAGGGCGAGCCGGTCGGAATTAACTTTTACCATTTCGACCCCGCAGATCCGAAGCGCGCCCAACTCAAGAACACGGTGCTTTACTACGGCGACTACGGCTACGAGATCAATATCTCGATGGACGGGCACGACTACACGAATTTCATCGCGGGCGAACCCACTGCAAAAGGACGCCTCTGGATCGACCGCGACGGCAACAAGAAGCCCAGTTTCTTCCACGAATACGTGACCGTCGGAACGCCGTTCAACTTCACGGGCAAGACCCACCAGATCGATATGAAGGACGGCAAGTATGTCCTCAACACTCCTGACACCCAGGTTCCAATGGCCGAGATGCCCCCGAAGCTCGAGGACGGCGAGAAGGTTTTGACCTTCACGGCTCAGACGACTGACGGTAAGACGGTCAATTTCCCCCAGGACTTTAAGGGCAAAATCGTCATGCTCGACTTCTGGGCGACTTGGTGCGGCCCGTGCATGGCGGAGCTCCCGAACGTGCTGAAGGCCTACAGCGCCAATCACGACAAGGGCTTTGAGATTCTCGGCATCAGCTTTGACCAAGCGAACAGCCTCGATAAGCTGAATGAAGTCACCAAGGCGAAGGGCATGGCATGGCGCCAGGTTTACGAGGGCAAGTTCTGGGATACGACGATCGGCAAGCAGTTCGATGTCGCCTCCATCCCGTTCGCCCTGCTCGTCGACGGCGACACGGGCATGATCCTGGCGAACGGCGAGGAGATGCGGGGCGAGGGCTTCTCGGCTTTGGTCGAAAAGAGCCTTGCGAAGAAGGCGAACAAAGTAGGCAACTAACTTTGGGAGCGTGCGAGCTTACTCGCGCCCCTTTTCTAGTCGGCTAAACCAGCGAGCCCCGACCGATTTCGGTCGGGGCTTTTTTATCACCAAGCGCGGCCATATTGTTTCGGAGCTTGTAACTCAAACCCTAACTCTTTCGCAGCCCGGCGCGGCCAGTAGGGATCGCGCAGGAGCTCCCGTGCCAGGAGGACCAAGTCGGCTTTGCCTGACGCGACGATTTCCTCGGCCTGCAACGGCTCGGTGATCATGCCCACCGCTCCCGTCAGGATGCCGGTCTCTCGCTTGATACGTTCGGCAAAAGGGACCTGGTAGCCCGGCCCGATCTCGATTTTCGCGCGAGGGAGGGTGCCGCCCGACGATACATCGATAATGTCCACCCCGATCTCCTTCAACTTGCGGCAAAGCTCGATAGACTGGTCTAGGTCCCAGCCGCCCTCTTCCGCCCAGTCCGTCGCCGAAATTCGCATGAAGACGGGCAAGTTTTCGGGCCATATCGCGCGGACATTCTGGGCGATCTCCAAGGCAAAGCGCATACGGTTCTCCAGCGATCCGCCGTATCCGTCCGTCCGCTGATTCGATAGGGGAGACAGAAATTGGTGAATTAGGTACCCGTGGGCTCCGTGAATCTCGGCAACCTTGAAGCCTGCTTGGAGCGATCGACGCGCCCCGTCCGCGAACGCTTCGATGACGCGCTGAATGCCGGCGGCGTCCAGCTCTCGCGGCGTCGCGTAACCTTCGGAAAACGGAAGCGCGGACGAGGACCAGACCGTTTCCCAGCCACCATCCGCTGGAGCGACCAGATGGCCTCCGAGCCAAGGCGGAGCCGTGCCCGCCTTTCGACCCGCATGAGCCAACTGGATTCCCGGCACGGAGCCTTCCCCCTCGATAAACCCGGCAATTCGGGACCACGCTGCCATCTGCTCGTCCGTGTAGATGCCGGTGTCAGCGGGGCTGATGCGCCCGTCCGCTTCGACCGCGGTGGCTTCGGTAAGAACCAATCCGGCCCCGCCGACGGCGCGGCTGCCTAAATGCACCAGGTGCCAGTCGTTGGGCACCCCGTCAATCGCGCTGTACTCGCACATGGGCGAGACGGCGATCCGGTTCTTAAAAGTTATCGAGCGGACGGTTAGGGGGGTGAACAGGGTGGACACCCTTGTGTCTACGGTACGACCGCTCGGTTTCAGCGGCGTGTTCCTTCATCTCATAATTCCGTATCACAAGGCAGAGTCAGGGGAAGCGAAATCGGTTGTTAGTGTCGGCAGATCCGGAGAGGTAGATTGCAGACATGCCGCTCCGGGTTATCCGTGCCAAGCCGGTCGACGTCTTAAGCGACGAGGCTCTCCACATCAACGCCGCCCTCGTCGAAAAGTGGCTCGTGCGCTTTTTGCAGGACGAAATTGTGCGGCGGCGAGGGATCGCGAAGGCGGTTCTCGGCTTGTCCGGCGGAGTCGACTCGGCCGTTGTCGCCTTCCTTTGCGCGAGGGCCCTTGGGCCGGAAAATGTCTACGCGATCCGGATGCCCTACAAACTCTCGTCAGAGGCGAGTCTGGACCACGCCCAGTTGGTAGTCGACGCGCTGGGCATCCATGTCCAGACAGTCGATATCACGAAGATGGTGGACGGCTACGTCGAGAGTGGGGAAGGAGACATCAGCCCGACGAGACTTGGCAACGTCTGTGCCCGGGCCAGAATGACGGTTCTTTTCGACCAATCGGCGAAGGTGGGGGCGCTTCCGGTCGGCACGGGCAACAAGAGCGAGCGGCTATTCGGCTACTACACCTGGCACGCCGACGACTCCCCGCCTATCAACCCTCTCGGCGATCTCTACAAGACGCAGGTGTGGCAGCTCGCTTGGCAACTTGGGGTGCCTGACGTCATTATTGAAAAGCCGGCTTCGGCGGATTTGGTAAAGGATCAAACCGACGAGAGCGACTTCGGAATCTCCTACCACGAGGCCGACCGCATCCTGTTCTACATGACCCAAGGCTATCCAGAGGCGAAGCTAATCGAGATGGGCTTTCCCCAGAGTCAAGTTAAGATCGCCTGGCGTAGGGTAGACAGCACCCACTGGAAGCGCCGTCTCCCGACCGTGGCGATGCTGTCTTCCTCAGCTATCGGCGAATACTATCTTAGGCCGGTCGACTACTAGCGCATTGTCATCCCGAGGGAATCCGCCCACCGTTCCCGATCTTGACGCCAAGTCCTAGGTGCAGGAGTCGAGGGACTGAGGGCAAGTGATGGCTCGCGACTTCCTCCAAATACATCCTTGGAGATGGCGACAGTTAGGTCTTCTGAGGCCAAATCTCGCTGAGCTAGATCGAAACTAGCGGGGCCGACTTTGGTCGGAATGACCCGCCTACCGCTCCTCTACAAACACAGGCTCGGGAACGTGGTCGTAGCTCCCGCGCTCGATGTCGAGCGC
>JBBSFL010000278.1:0-3822 GCA_038238735.1 Fimbriimonadales bacterium
ATCTAATCTTCAACCCATCCGATGGCAAGATATACGCTTCTTTACCTGGTTCGATCGGAGTCACCGGCAACAGCATTGCCGCCATCACGCCCGGCGATGGCGGAGTCGGAAGCCCGGTATAACGGAAGCGAACCCACGGCCCTTGCCCTCGCCGATGACGGCCGCAGTCTCTACGTCGCCCTCGACGGTGCCGCGACCGTCGGTCGTTTCGACACCGTGAGCTCCCTCAAGACTGCCGAGTTTCCCCTCGGATCGGACCCGTTCTCCGGTCCGTTCTACGCACGGACCATCCCCGTGGCTCCCGGAGCGCCCGACACAATCCTCGTTGCCCGCTACAACAAACAATTCATCCCCTCCGGCGAAGGCGTCGCGGTCTACGATTTCGGCGTGGCGCGACCTACCGCGACCTCGACGTTTCCCCCGCTCACTTCAGTCGCCTTTGGTGCCACGGCGACAACCGCTTTCGCCTACGATGGGGAAACGGGTCCCAACTCACCCTGGACTCCAATGGAGTAACGATCACGAACACGGCGGGCAACGTCTTTTCCGAGTTCGAAGTGACCATTTAAGTTCCTGAGCGGAAAGCTCTACTCGTCCAGCGGCCAGGTCGCGAACGCTTCCGACCTCACGCTCGCAGGCACGTACAGCGGAGTCGCCAACGCCTCCAGCTTCGCCTGGATGCCACCCGCAACCGCGCCAACTTCACAGTAGGCACGTCGCTCATGATCTTCAACCTCACCAACTGCACCCTCGTGGCGGCAAAGTCGATCAGCGGCATCCCGGGAGGCGACGCGCCCCTCTCCCTGACCGTCTGGGGCCCCGGTAAGTTGGCTTACCGTACTGCCTCCGGAAAGGTCTGCTTTCTCGAAGGCGGGCCCTAGGCGCCTAACGACTCTAAGTAATCCACGACCGGTTTGGACACGTCCCCGCCCGCCTTGGCGTGCGCGATCAACGGAATCCCGTGCGGCCCCGCCGAATGCGCGAGCGTCGGCGTGGTCGACAGAATCGCCTTGACCGTCCCAAGCTCACCGAGCATCGCTGCCACGAACAGATCGTAGCGAGCCCCGTGATCGATCAGATAACGAGCGATATCCGCCCTGCCCATGTGTCCGGCTCCCCCGATGGCCGACTCGAAGTCGCCATGGCTCCAGTCCCAAGTCGCGTTCAGCAACCGAGGCTCGGCATCGAGCATCGTCTTGAGCTTGTCGAAGTTCGCATGCGCTGCGATCACGAACTCCTTAACCAGCTCAGCCGGCAGAGGCGGCGGCTTAGTCGGTGGCGTTTGCGCCGCCGGCGTGCCCTGGCCCATCACTTCACTTCCCATAAGAACCCCCACGGCGATGCCCGCCGTGCTAAGCAAAACCTTGCGTCTCGAAAGAGTATATTCCATGCCTCCATCATCCACCACTTCCTGCCAAACGAATGGACAGTTAGTTGAAGACGACCTTGAACGGCGTCACCTGAGTCGCGAAAACTCCCGCCGCCACCGCTGGATCCCTTTCCGCAAGCTGCCTCGCCGCCTCCGCATCTTCGACATCGAAGATCGCGATGCCCACGAATGGAGGCTACAACGTTCGGCCCACAAACGAAACGAGGCCCTTCTCAAAAAGATCTTTCAGATACAGAAAATACTCGCCCACCAGTTCGGATTCCCGGTCCGTCGGCGCGTTGGGCATCTCGGCGCGAGTCGGCGAGATCATATAGCAGAAGGTCACGACGTCACTATCTCACGAAATGGATTTCGACGATGTGCCCGCTCACGAAGAGAAGCAGGCAATTGATCTTCGGCTTTCCCTGAGCGATCTGCCGCGCCTCCTCGAACGACTTCCCGACAATCTCCCCGTTCAGACCTGCAAGCAAACCCATGTAGGTGGTCGCGTCGTCCGGCGAGGGGAAGCACGCAAGGCCGTCGAGCACTGTCCCGTCGGGGGCCGTCCCATTATTCGCCGCGTACTTATCGCCACCCATGCCGATCAGAAAGAGCCGATCCGGAAAGCCTCCAAAGCCGCCCAACTCCTCCTCGATCAGGGTAATTCCGCCCGGGTCCATCACGGGAACTTGAGACATTTGACCATTATGAATTCAAAGGAAGGTGAGCATTTGGCGGAAAAAGCCGTTATCCTTAAGAAGTTATGAATCGTTTGGTCACCGGAATCTCGCTCGTCTCGCTCATTGCCGTCACCGGCCTCTTCGAGGCGCAAGCCCGACCCCAGTACGCCCAGAAGGAGCAGAAGCCCTGCGGTTTCTGCCACACCAATCCCGGCGGCGGCGGTTCGCGAAACTTCCGAGGGGGCTTTTACGGGGCCAACGGCCTCAGCTTCGCCTATTTCAACGAAGATCGTGAGGCCCACATCGCCCGCGTCGAGCCGAATTCCAGCGCGGAGGACTCGGTCTCGAAGGTCGGCTACGTTTCAACGGTAACCGCTCCCGCCGATAAAGCGATTATTGGCCGCTCCAATGTCTCACCCGTCCTGGTGGTCTTCCTCAACCCAACCGCCGACGATACCACCAAAGACGCCGTAAAGCTGCTCGCCAAATCGGCCGACGCTTTCGGTCGCAAGGTCGCCGTGGTTGGAGTCGTGAAGGGCGACGTCGACACAGCGCTAAAGCTAACGGCAGACCTTGGCAACGTCATGCGAGTCCTCGCCGACCCAGACGGCGTCGCAATCGCGAAGTACAAAGCCGAGCAGGGCATGGACATGGTCGTGGTGCCCAAGTTCGACGCCAACGACATGCCCCCGCTCAAGAGCTTCCAGGGCTTCTCCAAGGACAACCTGAATTCAGCGTTGGACACGTTATCGGCACAGGGGATTTCCTTCGAGCGGCCAGACACGTCCTCGGCTCCTGCTAAGCCGGTTCGTGGCGCCAAGCTCTCCGGCTAAATTGGCAGTGCGCGAGCTTGCTCGCACTTTGTATTCGCGTAGCTGCGTCTTCGGCAATGCAAAAACGCAAGGCTGAATCCCTACAAGCCCGAGCGACGGTGGTCATCCCGAAAATATTGTGCCGAAGGATCTGACGGTAATTATGGCTTGCGAATGTCTGCGAGCCTGACCCATTGCTCCAGAGTCAGCTCTTGCGGACGCGACTTGTCGTGGAGGTCCGCTCCTGTAAGCCATCCAACGGCCTCGTCCCGCGCGAACTGATAACCCGCCACTAGGTTATTGACCATAGTCTTCCGAGGCTGCGCGAACCCAAGGCGAACCAACCGGAACAAGTCGCGCTCAATGGCCCGATCTAGGACCAAATCAGATCGAGGGGTGAAGGACAGCACCGTGCTGTCCACCTTCGGCGGAGGCAGAAACGAGCCCGCGGGCGCGTTCGCAACCCTGGCAATCTGAAACTGAAGCTGCAAGAAGACCGAAAGCGACCCCCGCGCCGACTCCCGCGGACCCGCGACGACCCGTTGCGCCACCTCCTTCTGCATCATCAAAACGGCAACCGAAAAGTGCTCCCGAGCCTCCGCGATGCGAGTCAACAGCGGCCCCGTGATATAGTAAGGCAAATTCGAAACGACGCCCCGAGGCTCCGGCAACTTTAAGAGAATCCCTGAGAGGTCAGCCTTCAAAGCATCCTCTCGACGAACAACCGCCCGGGGCGCGGATTCAGCAAGCGCCAAGACCATCCGCTCGTCGAGCTCGATCGCGATCAGCTTCTCCGCCGTATCGCTCAAGGGTGAAGTCAACACTCCCGGCCCCGGTCCGATTTCCAATATGCCCGCGCAGGAAGACAGAGAAGAGACGATCTTAGAAACAACAGGCCCGGAGCAGAGAAAATGCTGCCCCAGGCCTTTGTTCGCCGCCAAGCCATGCTTGGTAAGGAATC
>JBBSFL010000279.1:0-3818 GCA_038238735.1 Fimbriimonadales bacterium
GCGGGGAGTTCGGTGTCTATTCTTTCGAGCCGCCCGCGTCGTGACCGGTCCGTTGCTTTGCAACAATCCCGGCATGAGCGGCATCGAGCGCCTGCTTCATAGAGGGCCGACTCACCGCTTCCTGACGAGCGCTAGCCAAAGACTCTTCGAGCACAACCGCCGGGTGTTCGAGGAGGTCCTAGATTCGAGCGGCAAGCGCGTAGAAGGGCTCGAATTTCCAAATTCAGACGACCTCGACGAGTATCTGATTCGCCGTGAGCAGGACTTAATTCAAGACGAACTCACGCGCCTTCCACCTGAAGATCGAGACCGTGTTGTGTGGGACTTAAGCGACGGGATCAACCTCCTGGCCGATTTGTCGCGAACGTTCAAGATCGACTGCTACATCGCTCGCGCGCGAAACACCGGCCGACACCAACACCACGATCCGAATCTTAGGCTCGACTACGGCAGCGAAGACGACCGCGTTGCGATTGGTATGGAGCTGTTGAGGGCGCTCCGCTTCGAGAAATCCTAGCTTGGAACGGTGAAGTAGAAAGTCGAGCCCACCCCTTCCTGGCTCTCCGCCCACACTTTGCCGCCATGCCTCTCGATGATCCGGTGGACGGTGGCCAGGCCGATGCCCGTGCCCGTGAATTCGTCCTCGCGATGGAGACGCTGGAACGGCTGGAATAGCTTGTGGGCGAACTCCATAGGGAACCCGACCCCCTCGTCGCGGATGAAGAAGGGCTTATCGGGCAGGCTTGTGTCTTGGCCGACAGAAATGCGCCCACCATCGGGTGAAAATTTGACCGCATTCTCCAGAAGATTCTGGACCGCAAGCTGAAGCAGCATCGGATCGCCGGAGGCCTGCAAGTCGGGCTCGATGGTCAGTTCGATCGAATCGGGCACATGCAGCTGGGCCGCGGCAGAGGCGAATGCCGCGGAGAGGTCCACGGACTGAACTTCTAGTTCACGCCGACCGACCCGCGAGATTTCGAGGAGGTCGTCGATCAGATTTGCCATCTTCACGGCCGCAGCGGACTGGCGATTCAAGAGGTCTTGAGCCGCCGGACTCAGGCTCGGGGCGTGATCCTCCTGCAGCATACGCGCCGTACCAACGATGGCCCGCAAAGGCGCGCGGAGGTCGTGGGATACGGAGTAGCTGAAGCTCTCTTGCTCGCGATAGGCTTGCTCCAGTTCGAGAGTCCGCTCCTGGACGAGGCGCTCAAGCGTTTGTGCCTGCTCCTTTTGGGCTTGAACATCGGTGACGATTCCATACCACCGAACGATTTTGCCGTTTGCATCCCGCATCGCGACGCCGCGGCTGACGAACCACCGATAATGAAGGTCGGCGCCCTGGATTCGATACTCGATTTCGTGAGGTTCGCCGGTTTCCCGTGCTCTGGACCAGGCTTCGTCGGCCCGCTCGCCATCTTCTGGGTGCAGCATGTTCAGCCAGCCCCGTCCGCGCAAATCTTCGGCCGTCTTACCCAGGTAGGCAATGAACTGCGGGTTCAGATACTCCGTTTCCCCATCCGCACCCGTCGACCACACAAAGTGGGGAACGACTTCGGCGATCGTTCTGAACCGTTCTTCGCTCTGGCGAAGTGCCTCGAACGAGTCCATCCGCGAGGTCGTGTCTTCGAGCAAGAGGACGACCTCCAAGAGCTCTCCGGCTTGCATCACGGGATAAATGCGGGATTCGACCCAGCGAACTCTGCCCTCGCGCCCGATCTCGGCCGGATCGTATCGCATTGGCGCCAGCTTTTTGGGCTCACCCGCGAACGCGGCTTCGACGTCCGGTAGCAATCCCTGCGCACGGAGTTGCGGGTCCTTGAGGATGTTATAGCCCTGAAGTTGATCGGCGGTTGTTTCCCAGAGAGCCTCCCAAGCTGCGTTGGCGGAAAGGCATTCGCCATTCGGCGCGAAGGTCTGGATCGAAACGGGCGACTGTTCGATCAGGGAGCGCAAACGGCGTTCGCTGTCCCGCAGGGCCTGCTCACTCTCCTTGCGCTCGGTGATGTCCATCCCGATCCCGAAGATCCAGGTGGGCTGCCCCACCTCGTCATAGATAGCGCGTCCTCTCCCCTCCATCCATCCTTGCGTGCCATCGACCCTTCGGAAACGGAACTCCACGGAGTAGTCCGTCTTGTTGAGGAGCCCTCCACCAACGGCTTCTGTGACCAAATGCTTGTCCTCGGGAAGCACGTAAGCGAGAAAATTGTCTTCGTTACCCGAGAACGAACCGGCTTCCAGCCCAAAAAGCTCTTCTAACTCGGGCGACCACGTCACTACGTCGCCGATGAGATCCCGTGTCCACCAGCCGATCCTGCCTCCCTTCATTGCCAATGCGAGCGATTCCTGGGTGGTTGCGAGGATGTGCTCGGCCTGCCTCTGAGCGTGAATGTCCTCGGTTGTGCCGTACCAGCGGATGACGTTGCCCGCGGGATCGCGCCTCGCCTGGGCGCGTGACCTCACCCAATGGTAAGAGCCATCCGCGACGCGGATGCGGTGGTCGAAATGGAACGGCGAGCCGTCACCGAGAGAGCGCGCCCAAGCCTCGATCATCTTGAGCGTGTCATCCGGATGGATGACCGCTTCCTGTGACGACAGCGCGGTCTCACGATTCATTCCGGTCAGCGCGAGCCACTGTTCGCCGAAGTCGTAAATCCGACCCTCGGTATCCGCGAGCCAAGGGATTTGCGGACTCGAATTGATTCGGAATTGGTAGTGGTCTTCGCTCTCTCGCAGCGATTGGAAGGCGAGCACCTCTTCATGTACGTCGGTGGTGGTGCCAATCCACTGCTGCGTCTTTCCGTCCGGCGCGAGAATGGGCGAAGCCTTCACTCGGTGCCACCGATACTCGCCGTCGTGACGGCGAAGTCGGCAATCGTAAGGAACGTACTCTCCAGTCGCTCTCGACTCGGTCATCTTGGCTTCGACATGCTCTATGTCGTCAGGATGGATTGCGTCCCGGATCATCTCCAGGTTCATGCCATTGACGCCCGTGAACTCTCGCCAGCGCGCATTGATATACACCATCGCGCCTTCTGCGTCGGTCACCCAAGCGATGTGGGGAACTGCATCGATCAAGGCCCGGAAAGTGTCGCCCCGGGCCGCCAACTCCTCCTCGGCTTGCTTCTCCTTGGTGATATTCCGGAAATAGACGTGGAGGTAGTTGCCGTAGGGGTAGGCGCTAACATCGATCCACACATCGATGGCGGGGTAGTGGTACTGAAACCGGACCGGAATACGCGTGGCGAAAGCCCGCGTGTAGCTCTCCTCGACGATGCTTCCTCGCATGTCCGGCCACAGCGCCCAGTGGCTCTTGCCGACAAATGCGGCAGCTCGTCCATGGGTGAGGTTGAGCAATGCTTCATTAACGAAGCGGATTTGATAGTCCGCATCCATCGCCACGAACATCTCCGGCATCGTGTCGAGTACGCGCCGGGCCTCTGGGTTTTCCCAGAGAGCAGGCGGATTCGCCTCGCGCGGTGAGTCGGGAGGAGTTCGGACGCTCATGCAATGCTTCCGTGAGTATAGAGTCTATTGCGCCGTGTCTCGCAATAATTCCCCATTTCACGCAAGTTGTCTTGGAGTTTTTTTTGGACCACAAAGAGCACGAATAGTTTGCCCAAGGATTCTGCAGCCGGGAATCCGGCGATAAACGGATCGTAGGGTCCCGCCACGGCCCGTTGACCATTTCCCGCGCCTTGAAGCATAATAGGAATCCAGCGCGGCACCAGCCAGCGCTGTAAGTGGGGAATTAGCTCAGCTGGGAGAGCGCTTCCATGGCATGGAAGAGGTCAGGGGTTCGAGCCCCCTATTCTCCACCA
>JBBSFL010000280.1:0-3805 GCA_038238735.1 Fimbriimonadales bacterium
ATGCTGAACCGAACTGGCGAGTTGGTTCTTGGAGGTTTCAAGGGCGTCGCGGACGTTGTCATTGCTGGCGAAGATTTGCGCTTCGACCATCTTGCCCACCGATTTGACCACGAGCGAGACCGTGCCTAGCCCGGAAGGCTGGAGGTGAACGGTGATCCCGTCCCACGGCTTGGCGGCGGCCATGAACTCGATGCGGTCGGAAAGCTGGCGGATTACCGCGTGGGTCTCCTGCCGGGTGAGCGCCATCCCTTTCGATGGGGTCTCGACTGTGGTCAAATTATCTGACTTGGCGGCCTGAACTGCAGCCGAGAAGCTCATCCCAGTGGTTTCCTTGATTTCAGCCTTTCCCGTTTGCGGTGCCCTTGGCTCACTCTCATCTCCGAAGTCGTGAGACTCTTGAGTCGAGACGACGGTGCGGGCTTCCTTTTGGACTGTTGGGGCAATGGTGCCCTCGGTTTCCTCTGCGGGAAGATCCTCGGCAATCTTTGCTTTGATCGGTGCGGCCCTGGAGATAGGCGCTTGCTTGACGTCCGCAAATGCCGTTACTGGGTTTAAGGTGACGGCCGCCGGAACGGAAGAGGCAACGGCCGCGGAGGCGACCGCCGTAGCGGGAGCTGAAACGCTCTGGATAGCCGCTATTGCGGTTTCCGAGGTGAGAGCGACGGGGTTCCCTGAGACGGTCGGCGTCTCGGCTGGTTCCGGACCCGCGACCGACTGGATCGAAACAATCGGGACAAGCGCGTCCTGAGGGAGCGCTTTCTGCAGATCGGTCCTAACCGTCGGCAATTCTATGTCCCGCTGAGCGGCAGGCTCTTGATTAGCCGGTTCGATTTTGACTTGTGGAGAAGCGGTCTTTGGAATGCTAGTCGTGTCCGACCTAGCCTGGCGCTGACTCGTGACGGAAGTCTTCGGTGCCGAACTAACGACCGGCAACGAAGAGGGCACTGCTGTCCTTGTGGCCGGCGAGGCAGCGTTCGCCTCGACCACAGGAACGAGCGGCGCGATCTTCTCCGACGTGGTTATTGAAACGACCGGCGGTGCCACGATGGCCGTCGCCATCGCAGGAGGCAATGTCGGGGTATTGAAGGCGCTCGGAACCGCTGCGGTGATCTGGGCCTGCATCGCCAGAAAAGCCTGGATGACCGTGTCCGGAACGGGATTGACAGTCGGCACTGCCGTCGGCAAGTTCAGATCGGTTTCTTTTCCCTTCGTCGGCTCGAGGTCCGGTTTCTGCGCGGGAGCATTCGGCTCCTTCGTCGCAACCCCTTCGGCTGACGGAATGGTAAAGCCCTTAGGTGGCTCAGCCCCCGGCGGCGCTCCGCCAGTAGCCGCAGGCGGCCCGGCGATGTTTAAGATAGATGCAGGTGCGGACATACTTTTCCCCGTCACAAAGATTCTCGGCTTGGTATCCGGCAATCTTTACAGGCAGGGCAGCTCGCCAACTTGTTGCCTAGCCTTCCAAGCAGCATCTCCTAGTAAAGACCGCAAGCTCGACCAGACACACGAGGGCTTGCGCAGGAATGCCTGCTTGCTAGAGGCACCACCGGAAGGCGGAACCGCGACAAAGGCGACCTCAAAATGCCATACTCAGGCTAATGCCGACCGGTCCCTCGCTGGCTTCCGCGAAGGCCGTCCTCTTCGATGTGGACGGCACTCTGGTAGACAGCATGGCGGTCATCGTGGCTGGACTCCGTGACGCTTATGAGCGTTTCGCAAATGTTTCTCCCACCGACTCCGAGATATTGGAGTTGATCGGTCTGCCTTTGCGCAAACAGCTTCGGCTGTTCGGCATGGAGAACAGTTCCGCTGAGGAAGTCCAGCAGCGCACCGAATACACGATCGGCCGTTTCGAAGCTTACAAAGAGCAGGAGCAGGTATTCCCTGCCGCCGTTCAAGCCCTTCGGCTGATCCATAGATGCGGCATGAAGACGGCCCTCGTGACCAGCAAATCCGGCACCGAACTGACACTTTTTCTTCAACGATTTGAAGCGGCCGATGCCGTCGACGCGACTGTGTGCGCTTCCGACGTCGTCCACCCAAAGCCCCATCCGGAAAGCGCGATGCTCGCCTGCGAACGCCTCGGCGTTAGCCCCGAGCAAGCCTTCCTGATCGGCGATTCGATTTATGACCTCCGCTGCGCGAAGGCTGCAGGATGCACGCCGATCGCCGTAGCCTATGGCTCGACCCCCCTCCCGACCCTGGCGAGCGAGGATCCCGCGGCGCTTTTCGAAACGCCCGAAGAACTTCTCGCCTGGACGGAGCAAGGACTGCTGCAAGCATCATGCCCCGAAAGAAGCTTTTCCAAACCAACGTAACTCCTGAGACCCCCGAGGTCTCCCCGACCCCAGAAACTAAGCCCAAGCGGGCGCGAAGCAAACCGACCGACGCTGTTCCTGTGCCCGAGGCTCAGGCCTCTGCGACAGCACAGAAGGCTCCGCGCGTTAACAGGGCCGGACTACCAGTAGCCCGAGAACCTGAGCCGACGATTGCGGCTAAGCCAACTAGGACTTCGACCTCGCGTAGAAAGCCCGCCGCCGAGCCGACTCTCTTTGTCGAGGCCGCCGCCCCGGTATCAGTCGACAATCCGAAGCCGCGGGGCCGCGGCCTCTTCGGAAAGTCGTCGCCTGAAGTCGTAAAGCCCGAAGCCCCTGTTCGAGAGATAAATTCAACGGAGACATCCGAGCCCCAAAAGCCGGCCAGGGCCGCCTCGCGCAAGAAGACCGCCGATCCCTTCGCCAAAATCGACGACGATCTGCCCTTACCTGTCTTCCGATCAAGATCCGCAGATGCTGCGGATCAGCCTGCAAGAACTGCCCATGAGTCTGAGGATGGGCCAGCCGGCTCGAGGCGGGGCCGCGGACGCAGGGGCAAGGAGCCGGCGCCGGTGGAAACTCCAGTCGCCGCCGCGCCGAGCGAACTCTCGGAAGACGTCGAAGAATCCCTCAAACCGGTATTCAGAAAGCGCGGTGGTCCCGAGCCGAAAGCATCTGCTCCGGAGCTCGAAGGCGAAGCCCCCAAGCCGACAAGAGGACGCCAAGCAAGGCCGCAGGTCGAGAAGCCTGTCGAAAAGCCAAAGCGCCTTCCGCCACCTCCCAAGCCGCTCATCCCGGTTCCCGACGACGCGCCGCAAATCGTACTGCGCGACGGAGTGCCGACCCTCGTTCGTAAGAGCCGCGTCTATCCCCCGATCTGGTTCTTCGCGTCGTCGCCCGACGAGCGCCGAGCTCGCATCGTCATGGAAGAGCTTGCGCTCGCAGGCGATGCCGGCGTGCACGTCCATTCCCATCTGGTCGAATTCGAGGTCGATCCGGCAGCAACGCCAGAAAACACCAAGCTCGCCGCGTTCCTCCTCGCCCAAACCCTGAAGGCCGATCCCGAAGCCCAGGTCATCTTCCGAGTCGTGTTCGTCGCCCCTCGCGGTTGGCAAAAGATGTATCCGAACGCGGCCTATTCGAACAAGGATGGCCAAAACTCCGAGCCGAGCGTATGTGACGACCAGTTCTGGAATGTCGCCAAGAACTGTCTAGCCGAATTCGTGCGGTCGCTTCGACTCCTGGAACAACGTGAGTCAATTCTGGGCGTCCACCTCGAGCGCGGCGAGTGGTTCTTCTCGTCGAGCCAAGGATTCGACGAGTCCGTCGCGGCCAAAATGCAGTTCCGGGATTGGGCTCGCGAACGGTATTCCGACGACGAGGTCACGCTCCGCGCGAACTGGTTCGACGGCAACGTCTCCTTCGACTCGATCGAGGTTCCGAGACTCAACCGGCAGACCGACCCGGTCGAGAGGTTTGTGCGCTCCAGCCGC
>JBBSFL010000281.1:0-3741 GCA_038238735.1 Fimbriimonadales bacterium
GGCGGGACGAGTGCCGTGCCGACGAAAGGGGTGGAAAGATTTACGTTTTGGGAGAGCGACACAGTGCCGTCGACGTTTTTGCTCGATGCCGTATTCACCGTGACGGTCTCGAGCTCGCCAGGAATGGGCAGCAGCCCGCCTCGTGCCGTGAGCATCTCGATGGTGAAGGGAAGAACTTCCGGATTCTGAATTTCTCGTTTTGCTTGTTCGACCATCTGCGGGACGGAATCGAGAACCTGGGAGGGTGGATTCGTGCCGGTCACTGTGGCGTTTGCATCTTGATCGATAACCTGCCAACCGTGTCCCGTGTAGCTGTGATAAATGCCCGTCCGGAGATAACGAGGATGGTCGATGGTGATTCGAAAAACCGGTTCCGGGCCTAAATTAACTGGGCCGTTGCCGATCTGCACCGATCCGGCATCCGTGCGGAAGAATCCGCTGGAAGCGGGCTTGATCGAGCGTGGCACTGGAAAACGAAGATGGCCAACTACACTCTGAACGGACACTCGGACCAGCGGAGCGCTTGCAAAGCTGAGTAAGACGATGATCCCTGCGGAAAGGAGCGCCCAGGTAGGACCCGCAACTGATCGCCAGGGCCCTCTGCGAAGGGCTGCCAGAGGAGTTTCGCGTGAGTTTCCCCGCGCGATCGGAGCGCCAGATGCGACAGCAAACTCCAACATGCTTCGGGCATTTATTCGTGCGAAGAGCGTCGCGATACAGAGCAGAAAACCGAAGAAAGTGTAGATGACATCGCGGTAGGTGTCATAGCAACCTACGAGGCCAAAGATCGCAATTGCCGGCACAGCTTGAAACAGAATCGTTCCGTCCCGCCAAGATACGAACGAACCGAGCACCATCATCCAGGAAAGGAATCCAACGGAAGTGAAGACGCTCACAAATGGATTCTCTGAAAACAGCGAATTTAGCGAACCGATGCCCAACATCAGCACAAGGACCAGAAAGACGAATATCGCGCCGTCCCACTGAACCAACTTGGTATTCCGAGCTAGGCTCCCAATCAACCACGAAAGCACCCGTCCCGTGATGAAGAGAATCAGGAAAAAATTGCCAATCTCAATTCTGCTAATCGCGGGACCTACCGAGTAAAGCGCGAGGCCACCGGCTAGAAGCGACAGGAAATGGTCGAGCCATCCGGTCCTTCCGGAATCGTTTGAAAAAAGCTCTCTCAAGCGGCACCACCAGCTGATGGCATAAGAACACTGCGTCCTCCCGCCCCGCGAATCCACTCCGCAAAGGCGGGATCGGCCGCCGACCGTTCCTTAGATTGCTTCTTGCGATCCGAGAATGCATCCGAGTCGTAGAGAAGGGCAACTAACTGGATGCCGCGAGACCTAAGTCTAGGGATTGCCTCCGCAAGCGTCGGGTCGGACTGCACGACGAACGCCAGCAGGATGGAACCCTCGGGTAGAGAATCGGCAGCTCGGATGATCTCTTCTCCCAGGCTGGATCTGGAATTAGCTTGGAGGAGGGCCAGGAGCAGAGCGATCTCACCCCGGCGGTCCGGGGACGATTTTGCGTCCGCACTCTCCAACTGTGGTAGAGACACTCGCGCCCCCTGGCGAAGCAGCGTCTCTGAAACGTGCAAGGCGTGACCCGCCATCAGGTCCAAGGAACTCAACACGCTGCCGTCGCCCGCGAGCGCGCTTTCCGATAAGAGATCGGATCCATTGCTTCGTTGAAAAAAGAGGGCGGTACTGGTGTGGCTTCCCGCTTCAAATTCCTTCACATGCAGGATGCCGGTACGTGCGCTGGTCCGCCAATGCACATGCCTCAGACTGTCGCCGCTGCTGTATTCACGGATGCCGCGAGGTTCTCCGCTTGCCCCTTTATTTTCGCCGCTAGACGCCTCGCTCACGCCCCAGCCGGCGGCGGCCGGCAGATCGATCCCGATCGGAATGGAAACGGGCAAGACAGTCATTTCCACCACGTCGGTCGAATAGGTCTTCGTTGTGCTGACGAGCCCAAGGGCGTCGGTTCCGACCGCTTCCACACCGCTCCATCGAAAAACTCCCCGCCTCCTCACTTGGAACGCGTACTCAGTCCGCACCGCCCGTCGAAAGTCAGGGGCAACGGGCAGGCTCGGAGTGCGATTCGCTACCAGGAACCTCGGCGGCAAGACGTCGTTAATGTAAACCAAAGGCCGTCGGATGTTTCGCTCGCTCCACACGACAAGCTCGACTTTTACCTTCTCACCGATGCTGGCGAGTTCTGGGGCGAAGCGTTGAAATCTCAGGGCTCTGACAGATAGATAGGACTGGAGACGGGCCGTCGCGATGGTCGCGAGCAGGGCCGTTCCCATGTAAAAAAGCGCCGGAGCGTCGCTGAGAAGCGCTACGATCGCCACAAAGGCGGAGGAGCAGATGAGTGCGGTTCCCGCGAGACGGCGCACGTCAGCCCACCGGGACCGGCGCGGGTACTGACTGCAAAATCCGGTCGAGCGCAGCCTCGATCGAGGCTCCTTGGGCGCGAAGCTCGGCCCTGGGCAGCACGCGATGTCCAAGGATCATAGAAGCAACCGATTTGACATCTCCGGGACGGACGAAATCTACACCATCCATCGCAGCCTTGGCCTGGCTTGCTCGCATCAGGTGGAGGGAACCTCGAGGCGAAGAGCCCATCATGAGTTGCGCGTTCTCTCGGGTTGCTCCAACGATGTCGACAATGTACTCCCGGATCGTCTCGTGGACGAAGACCTCACGAACCGACTTCTGCAGAGCGACGACCTCGTCCAGACTCACCACTGTCTCGACCGCATCCAGCGGGCTCGCGATTTGCTGCTGAGTCAAGATGTCGATCTCACTTTGCCGGCTCGGATAACCCAAGCTTATACGGGCGAAAAATCGATCGAGCTGCGCTTCGGGGAGCGGATAGGTGCCTGTCATCTCGATGGTGTTCTGGGTTGCGATGACAAAAAAGGGCTGGGGCAAGGCGCGGGTTTCGCCGTCCGTCGTTACTTGGTGCTCCTCCATCGCCTCGAGCAGGGCGGACTGAGTTTTTGGCGTGGCCCGATTGATCTCATCGACGAGGACAACGTTCCCAAAGACCGGTCCGGGGCGGAATTCAAACTCGGTAGTGCGTTGGTTAAAAATTGCCGCGCCGGTTATGTCCGAAGGCAACAGATCGGGAGTGAACTGAACTCGCCGAAATTCGCCGCCAACGCTGCGCGCAAGAGCCTTTGCAAGGGTGGTCTTACCGACCCCAGGAATGTCTTCGAGCAAAAGATGGCCCTCGCAAAGAAGGGCTAGGACCGAGCGACGTACTGCGTCGGTCTTTCCCACAATGACTTTTTCGACCTCGGCCACGATCGCGGCGCTTCGAAGCGCCACCTCAGCCATTCGCTCGGGTATCTGTTGGATCAAATCGTTAGTTCCAGCGCGGCCAACAAGGACGCTCATTCCTATTTAGTCTTACGAAGCGGACGGCAGGTTGGGCGGCTAAGTTCGACCTGGCGAATCTGCGCGTCCTGATATGATATATCACCCGGCGCAGTCGGGCCCTTTAGAGCGGCTAGTCCTTCGCCCAGAACATCTCGCCCGCTGGCTCGGAGATGACGGAAGCTTTCAAGGTGGAGACTGCCTTCCGAAGACCTTCCATGGGCGACATGAGGCCGTCTTCGTGCTCGATGCTTAGGACGTGATCGTAGCCGACCATGCGTAGATTCGAGCAGAAGTCACGCCACCAACCCATCGTGTGCCCGAAGCCCACGCTGCGGAAGACCCA
>JBBSFL010000282.1:0-3723 GCA_038238735.1 Fimbriimonadales bacterium
CCGCAACGACGCGGGACTAGGGGCGCTATAAGAAAAATGTGTGAGCCCCTGGTCTCCCCTTGGGAGAGGAATTTATTACTGCGCATTGTTGTCGATGATGACGAGCGGCTTGGATTCGCTGCTTTCGGCGGAGATGTCGGGGTCATACATTGCCTCGGCGTACGCGTTCGGGATCGTGAAATGGCCGGGCGTGACGGCTCGGGCGGTGTAGGAGAAGTGTTGTTCGCCCGTCACTAAATTACTGAAAAGAAGAATGCGGTCATCGCGGATGTCAGAATAGTCTGGATTGAGCCCGACCTGCGGCTCGAAGTCCAGTTGCCCGCGCGAGCTTAGGCGTGGGTTCTCAATTTCCAGGCCTGCGGGCAGAAGATCGACCACGACCATGTTTCTCACCTCCGTGGATTTCGGTCGTAGCGTGAGGGTCACGACGACCAAATCCCCTTGGACCATATTGGACAGATTTAATGTCTTGCCGGCTTTGTCGTAAAACGAACGGTCAATCGCCAGACCACTCGAATGTCCCTTCGGGGATTTTTCGGACGGCGTCCCTTCGGCAAGCAAGTAATAGAAACTCTTTTCAAGCCCCATGTTCTTCAGCGTCAAGGTATGGCCCGAGAGCGAATTATCGGAGAGCCCAGACTCTTTTCCCTCCAGGTCTTTGTAGGGTTGCCCATCCTTGAGGAGCTGCATTTTCGGCGCCGTGCCGAGCGTCTGGTAAACCCGGGCCAGCGCGAGGAAAGCCCAAACGTCTTCTTGTGTGCTTCCGTAGCGTCCTTCTGTCATTTGGGCGCCGAGGTAATCCACAATCTGACTAATTTTCGGAGACTGGGGATTGGCTTGGACGAGGGCCGCGAGATACATCGCTGTGTTGCGAATAGGCGAGTTATAAGAACCATATTGCTCCCGGTAAAGGAAATGGCTCTTGAAGTCAGGGGCTAAGACTTGCTCCGCGGTTTGGCGATCCCCAATCTCGGAGTAGCTCATCGATAAAAGGTCGCGATCGACCTCAGAGAGGTGGGCTAAAGGCGCGCCGCGTAGCGTCGTCATCGATTCGATGTCGGGTTGACCAATAAGCGATTTCAAAAAGAGGAGATAAGTGTCCATGGATGTCGCTTGATTATGCGTGCGACGATCGAGACGGCCTTCGTTGCGCGGCGTCACGCTCGCTTGAGCGATCATCGCGCGAATTCGGCTCAAGACGACTGGGCTCACGGCATAGCCACGCTTCTCGGCTTCGAGCAATCCGTGTGAGACGTAGTGACTCACCCAGGGGTCGGCAGCTTCCCCTCCGGGCCACAGTGAAAACTCCCCGCTCGGCAGCTGCTGCTTTTCTAACGTATGAATCCCCTCCTGCACAAAGTAATCCACGGCATTGGCATTATCTTCGAAGCGACCCGTTGCTAACCCCAGCTCCTTGAAATAAAGCAAAGGGAAGATCTTAGACGTCACCTGCTCGGCGCAGCCGTAGGGGTACGTTATGAGGTAATCCAAGCTACGCAGGTGACGGACCAGAGGGTTATTGGAGGCCGTCAGCCGGATGCGCTGGCCAAATGAAATGAAACCGCCGGGGAGTTTTAGATCAGCGCTTCGGCCGGGTCTCAAGTCTCCCGTGAGGACCCGTGTGACGAGATGTGCCGCGGGACGCACGGCCAGTTCTTCCTCGTGGTCCGATCGAAAACCACCTCCCTCGGCTCGCACGGTGACCTGAGCAACGCCTGCGTTGGATAGCGCCTCGGCAAAAAACAGAATTCGTTTTTGATCATCTTTTCTAAGAGTTACGATCTGGGATGCAGTCGACTGGCTCGAGCTGGCCCGATTGCCCCCGCCGTCATCCCCCGCGGTCGCTGGCGGGGGATCCATTTTGTCGGCACTCCGTCGCAACGTTTTATCGATGGGTCCTCCGCCAGTGACCGCGGAGGAAGACGGGCATGGAGCGGAGTTTTCCTGGCCAGGCCCGTCGCCGATCTTTAACGGCCCCTTCAGCTTTATCTGTACGCAGATCGTCTGATCTTTGTTCGTTTTATTGTAAACCTCGACGGGGATCTGGAATTGATCCAGCGGACTTATGAAACGCGGAAAATTCGGAATGAGAACGATTGGATCGGCGACTTGAACCGATTTATCGGCCGATCCGTAGCGCTCACCGTTTGCGGCTAAGGCCATGACACGTACTTCGCCATTAAAACCTTTGGTGTCGAAGTGATAATGCACGTTCCCTTGTGCGTCGGGGGAGAGAAGACCGGAGTAAATGGCCATCGATTTATGCTTTTTGGCGGCAATGGGGTTGAGGTGCCGACGGCTGAATCGTCCTCCCTGGTCTCCGCCCAGCGCGAACTTCTTCGCCGATAGATCGGGCAGCACCAGGTCGAAGATGGAGAAAGTCTGTGTGGTGAGTCCGCGTTTGCGATAGAAATAGGCAAGCGGATTCGGCGTTTCAAAGTTCGTGATCTGCAGAATCCCTTGATCCACGGCCGCTAGCACGACGTCCGTCCGCCCGGAGGCTCCATTTAAATGTACCGAGACGTCGATGCCGTTGGAGGATTGCACAGAGGCCGGCATTTGCAAGGTCAAGCCAATGAGTTTGGTGGTGGTCTTGACCGCCAGAGGAGTCACTCCAAAGGAAACCATCGGTAGAGACTTCCGGGCTTCGTCGGGCGTCCGCAGAAGAATGCCAACGACGTAGACATTCGGCAGATACTCTTTTTTAATCGGAATGGAAAGAGAAGTCTCATGCCCCGTCACCTCGAGCGTATGGGTGTCATACACCTTCTCCCGTTCGAGGGTCAGAATTAATTTGCCGGCAAAAGGTGTTTGCACGATGACGTGGTCGGTGTCTCCAATCTCGTAGGCCGCCTTGTCGATCGAAATCTTGAGTTTCTCGGGCGACTCCAGGCTTGTCGTCTCGTACCCAAGACCCAGCACGTCAATATGGATCCCCGTCCGCTTGCCGTTAGGGCTCGCCAGGATCACGGTGTAGTCGCCTGCTTGGGTGGGCGTAAATTCGAGTGAGCCTCGCCCACGGAGAGTGATCTCCTTATTTTCAATCAACTCTTCATAAGGTGAAGACTGATAGCTGGACCGGCCCCAGGAACTGCGTCGGAAAATGGAGTACCAGGCTTTCCTCTTGATGACGAGGTGTACCTTTTCAACGGTTTGGAGCTTTCCCTGGGGGCCAATAGCGACATAATCGAGCGCCACTTTCTGATGGGCGTGAATCATGGCCTTAGCGGGCCGGCGAAGGCCCAAATAGTGTGTATATGGATGAATATCCGCAAAACCGGCCGCGCTCACGGGACGGCCTCCCGAATCATATACCTCCGCATAGATATAGGCCTTCAGTGAAGAGGGCGGTGTCCCTCGGGGGATCTCAAGGCTGTATTCCTTTTCTCCCTGCTTATCGAGCTTATCTTCGCCGAGCTCGTTCGTGTCTTCTTCGAAGGAGCGCGAAGGATCCGAGAAGGTATAGTCGCCAAACGCAGGATGCGTGAACTCTCGGGCCAGAAAGCGAACCGTCGTTACGACTTTGTTGCCGCTTGCCGGGGGGCCAAACAATTGGCGGGATTTGATCTTGAAGACGAGGGGCTGTCCCGCAAGAATGTCGCTAGAGACGACGACGTCCACTTTCAATTTGTCGGGAATGAACTCCTCGACTTTAAGCGAGGTGGATCCTAGCGTGTCTGTTTTGTCGATGCGCGAAAGCTGGATGTCATAGTGCCCCGTAAG
>JBBSFL010000283.1:0-3707 GCA_038238735.1 Fimbriimonadales bacterium
ACATCATCAAGCGCGCGTGAGCAACCCGGTCGAGGTCTATCGGAGCGCTCCAAGCTCCTCCTCGGGTTATGCGCTGGTCGGCGATGAGGAAGGAAACCTTGTTGCAAACCCGAGCAGCCTCGACGACATGCTTATGACCTCTGCCGGTGTCGGCAAGGGGTGGAAACTGCTCCGATTCGGATTCATGGACGAGACTAACCACCCGTTCCTTATTCGCTGGATTGTTGACCGAACTTTCACGCCGAGTGGGGGGGCGAACTCGTTCAGTTCTCCGGCTGGTACAGGAGATTTTGGGGTTATTTACCCTGGCGGCAACGCGGGACAAGCATACGATCTTACGATCGATGTCTCGGGCGCTGGCGTCACTTGCGACACCGCGCAGATGTACGTTGCGGAGCAGTATCGAACACTGCAGGCTCCTCTAGGATTCGGCCCCTTCGATCCGCTTGTTCATATCGTTTACAACAAGGAAGCGGCGCCGACCATAGGCTCCAGCAACGACGGCTTCTGGCTCGACGGCAGTCCGTTCGACGGGGTGTACGTGGATCCGGACGAATTCGACAAGTTCGACATAACGAACGTGCCGCCTCTCAACTATTCGAATTTTCTATTTGGGATTCAGGTCGATCCGGCATCAACCACCGACACGGTTCGTCCGTTTGAGTATCACCTAGACATCGGGAATCTCGTCTCGGGCAGTAATCTGGATCTCCAACAGATAGACCAAAGTTATTTAGTCCTCAAATACGGCGTGACCCTCAACAATACGATCCCTCCAATACAAGTTGAGGTCGATGGGCAGGCAGCTTCTACAACGGCGTCAAGTATTCATTTCCAGCTAACCTGCGGTGAAAACATGAATAGTGGAGCGCCAATCAAGGTTCTCCTATACAATTGGGTGACCGGGACCTGGGACTTGCGCGGCAATGCGACGTTGTCCACTACGGATCAGACCTTTGACTTTGCTGTCACCAACCAACCTCAGAACTACATTTCGACTTCCGCTGCTACGCCGCGATATGTTAAGGCCAGGATTCAATTGTTCACCCATCTGACTCTTAATAACAATGATCAGCTACGTATCGACCAGGCTCAGTGGTTGATTACTCGGTAACCGGCTTCGAGGGGCAGGTCCCATCCTGCTCCTCGACTATTCATTGATTCGGGAGACGAAGGATCTGAACTCACTCATCTCATCCATCGCGTAACGAATTCCCTCGCGCCCGAACCCGCTATTTTTGACTCCACCATAGGGCAACTTGTCGAACCGAAGGGTTGTGTAGTCGTTAAGTATAACGCCGCCAACTTCAAGAGCGTCGTATGCCATTTGTTGGGCGATAACATCTTGTGTAAAGATTCCGCAGTGGATACCAAAGCGGGATTGGTTCACGGTCTTTATGGCTTCATGCAGTCCGGAAAAGGGCGCTAGAGTCAGAATCGGGCCGAATACCTCTTCAGTCGCTAGCCTACACCCGGCTGGCACTGCTTCTAGCAGGGTGGGCTCGATGAGATTGCCCGATCGCCGGCCTGCTACAAGAGTTCTTGCCCCACTCGCGACTGCCTCGTCTACCCATTGCTCGACTCTATCGGCCGCCTGGGTGGAGATCAAGGGGCCACAGACGGTTACTGGTTCACGAGGGTTTCCGGTGGGGCAACTCTTCGTTCCTTCGATCAGCTTGCCCCTTAGCGACGCATAGATGGACTCGTCGGCCAAGACGTGTTGGACTGAGATACAAATCTGGCCCGCAAATCCGAACTTCCCGGCGACAATCCGCTGGGTGGCCCAATCCAAGTCTGCGTCCGCGCAGACGATGGCACTCGCATCACCTCCTAACTCAAGCGTCACGCGCTTGCGCGGGACAAGATCCTTTAGCTTCCATCCAACGGCGGCGGAACCCGTGAAGCTAAGCATGGACACGCGGTCGTCCTGGATCGCCCGTTGAGCGTGGGATGCGTCACCGCTCCAAGCGTTGACAACGCCCGGCGGGCAGCCCGCTTCGTGAATTAGCCGGGCAAGGGTCAGCGTCGATAGCGGGGCGAGGGGTGAAACTTTGAGGACGACCGTGTTGCCGACAGCAAGCGCAGGCGCGATCTTGTGGGCGGTTAGGTTGTAGGGCCAGTTATAAGGGACGATTGCAAAGACGACGCCGATAGGAAACCGCTCCACCCGGCAGGTGTAGTCCTTGCCCCGTGGGTCATAGTCGAGTGAAGGGGTCTCGATTCCCCAATGGTCGAGCGTCTGGGCGGCCAGATCGAAAGTCAGAGCCAAGCGCGTGACTTCACCTTTCGACCAAGTGATGGGTTTGCCTACTTCGTCGGTCACTATCTCGACGAGTTCGTCGTAACGCTCCCGAACCAATTCGGCGATTCGGCGCAGAAGCTTCTGACGGTCCGCCCGAGTCGAGCTCCGCCACGTCTTGAACGCATCCTGGGCCGCGTCGAGGCAGGTGTTCAGCTCTCCCCAACCTCCTTCGGCGGCGGTGCCGACGATCGATCCGTCGTACGGGTTGCGGATGACGGTCTTGCCTACAGACTGGTCGCAGGGACCTCCCACGAAGTGTCCGGCGATCAGCATTTCCCGGTGGAGAGTCATTTTCTGTCGCCCTCACCCCCCGCGGGTAATTCTTCCTTCGGGTTTAACATCCAGCGGAGAGTGAGACCGGAGGTAGTCGGTTAAGGCGTCGATGTCCAGGAGGCCAGTATCTATCCGGCGACCCTTCGCGTTCTGAAGCGCGACATGGTTGTCACCGCCATTTGCCGTGAAATTGTAGAAGGCGACTCGATAGGTCTTCGATGCGTCGATCGGTTGCCCGGCGATACGGACATCTGCGGCTTTGCGGGTGGAGATTCTGTAGCTTGTCCCGGTCGAGGGCTGGAGTTCCCCACCCGTACCAACACCCTCCTGGATGGCTTCCAACAATTCAGTCCCGGATAGATCGAGGACGACGAGCGAGTTGCCGAATGGGGAGACGCTGATCAGATTCGCGAACGTGATCTTGCCCTGCTCCAGGCTTCCCCGCACTCCGCCGGAGTTCACGAAAGCGGCTACCGCGCCAGCCTTCGCTGTAGCGGCGAGCATCGCATCAGCGACCACATCGGCCATCAAACTCTCGCCCGCTGGACCCGCTTCCTTCGGAATGGCATTTACGGCCACCCCGATCTGCGCCGTCGCTTGCGCCGCGATCGGCTTTTGGTAGGCCGCAACGAGCGACTTGATGACCGGGTCTTCAGGAATTGTGGCGTCGACGACGATCGGCTTCGCTTCGACGATCTTCGTGACCTTGCCTCGAGCGTCGAAGGACAGCTTGATCTCGCCGAACACCTTCCCCCATTCGTAGCACTGGACGATCGGCACGGTCATCCCGTCGGCATCCTTGGCGATCGTCGGATAAGGTCCCTCGGCATCTCGCCAACCGTCGATCTTCGGGGTTCCCAGGGGCGAGTGGCTGTGGCCCCCGACGACTAGATCGACATTGTGCAGCTGCCGGATGAGCCGCTGATCCTCTTCATAACCAATGTGCGTCACCAGCACTATCTTGTTGACACCCTGCCTAGTCAATTCATTGACCGCCGCCTGCACGGGCTTCGCCGGATCGAGAAACTTGACGGTCGGGCCGGGGCTGGAGATGTTGGACGCGTCCGGCGTCGTAGCTCCGACGACTCCAACTTTCTCGCCTCCCACGGTAAGGATCGCGTAAGGCTTAACG
>JBBSFL010000284.1:0-3465 GCA_038238735.1 Fimbriimonadales bacterium
ATGTGCTTCTTCAGCCGGTCTTCCACGCTGAGACCCTCGAACGGATCTTTGGAAGTGTCCACGGCCCGGACATTCTCGAACCGAGCCATGAGTTCGATGAGAGGGTCGTAGGTGACGGTGCGCTCTTCGGACTCAGGCGATCCGGCGCCATCGAGGTCTGCCATTCCACCCTAGGATACCGGGCGCTTGTGAGGTGGAGGTTGAAGGTCAGAATCTGAACGGGGCGCGAACCAGGAGAGCGGGACTCACGCCGCCTTTTGACCCAGGGGGGTTTCAGCCCGGTTGCGGCGGCAGAACGGCGTCCCTAATCGCACACAGGAACATTCCCGGAGGCCAGCCGCCCTAGGATTGTGGAAGCTCTGGACAAGGCCGAGCGCTGGATTCTCGTAATTGAGGACAACGAAGACGACGAGCGTCTTGCGACGCGGACCGTTAGCAAGGCGGGCCGGTTGGAACGAATGTTCGTAGCGAGAGATGGAGCAGAAGGATTGTCAATCCTCAAGAACTGCATCCCGCCCGGCCTCGTGCTGCTAGACCTTAAGCTCCCGAGACTCTCGGGAATGGACGTCCTATCCGCTGTGCGACAAGACGAGCGCCTGTGCGGCCTGCCAATCATCATCCTCACGTCGGGCGGCGAGCCCAGCGAAGTTGCCGCCTGCTACGAGCTCGGATGCAACGCGTTTATTAGAAAAAGCACCGACTACGAGACCTACATCGACGAGTTGACCCGTACGCTGGAATTCTGGCTCGATATAAACTCGCTTCCACCCATAGCCCGACCCCCAAACCTAGAGTCAGAAGACGTGCCACACCGGAAAGAAGCGGCCGTGCCCTAGTGCTCGGCTAGAGCCTTCTGGACCGCTTCCTTTACTTCCTCTGAGTCGGGCTGAGTCTTCGGCGAGAACCGGGCGATCACATACCCGTTGCGATCGACCAAGAATTTAGCAAAGTTCCACTCGATGTCCTCATGCCGCGGGGCGCTTGCGATCAACCACTGATAGAGGGGATGCTCGCCCTCGCCTTTCACGACGATCTTCGAGAACATCGGAAAGGTGACTTGGTAGGTCTTCTCGCAAAACTCCTTGATCTCCGCATCGCTGCCCGGCTCCTGCGATCCGAATTGGTTGGCGGGGAAGCCTAGAACTTCGAAACCCTTGCGGTGCTCGTCGGCGTAGAGCTTCTCCAGCGACTTGTACTGCGGGGTGTTGCCGCAGTACGAAGCCACATTAACGACCAACAGAACCTTCCCCTTATATTTGGAAAGCGGCACCTCCTTGCCCTCGATGTTCTTCATCTTGAAGTCGTAAATGGTGCCGGCGGGCTTGGAAGCGGCCGGGACGACGGCATTGCAGGCGGCGAGGGCAAGGGAGGCGGCAATTAGAGCGGTGGTGATCATAGCGGGCATAGACAGATTCCTCTTATGTGATAGTACGCGATTGAGTATCCGCGAGTTGGCGAAGCGCGCCGATCATAATCTTGGAATGCCCATCCACGAATATCCTGTCGCCGTGAACTGGACTGGAGGCCGCGAAGGCTCCGGCGACGTCACCGCGGAGCACAGCGGAGAGCACTTCCCGCTCGCCGTCCCTGCCGAATTCCAAGGTCCTGGCGGAGCCACCAATCCCGAAGAGTTGTTGACCAGCGCGATCGCCGCTTGCTATACGATCACCTTCGGCATCATCGCGGCGAACAGAAAGTTGCCCGTAACCGGAATCAAAGTGGACGCAATCGGATCGGTTGATCAGAGTGGCGCGAGCTTCACGTACAAGTCCGTCGCGGTCCGACCCTCGATTACGGTCTCCGCCGATGCGACCGATGAGCAGATCGCCCAGGTCGAAGAGTTCGCCCACAAGGCGGATAGCTACTGCATCGTCACGAACGCCGTACGTGGCAAGGTCGAGATCAGCGTAGAGCCCTCGGTCACCCGGACCTAAGCCGAGCGGGGCATGAGAACCAAAACTTAGTGGGGACGGCGGAAGTTCGGGCGGCAGTTGAACCCCCGCGCGTCACCTCCTACAACGTTCCATGCGCGCCCAAGGCATAACCTGGTAAGCCTCACGGGTTCTTGAACCTAATTCAGCAGAGAATCCAGAACTTCAATGAGGCGCTCGACCTCATCCATTGAATTGTAGTGGGCAAAGCTCGCCCGCGCCACGCCGGCCGCCGGGTCGATCCCCATCCGCTCCAGCAACCTATACGAGTAGAAATTTCCCCACCGGATCCCGATTCCGTGCTTCTCGGCCCCGTCGGCGATCGCCTTGGAGGGCACGGTCCCGTGTACGAACGACAGAATCGGCAAACGGTTGGTAACCGGCCCGAGGATCCGAACTCGAGGCTTTGACTGTAAAAACGAAAGGAACCGGGCAGTTAGTGGGCGCTCCATCGTGTCCACCGCCTCCATGGCGCGAACCGCCGTCTGCCGCCCAAAAGAGGAATCACCCGCCAGAAACTGCAGATAGGGACGGATCGCATTCAGTCCCGCGCATCCCTCGTGGCTCACGCCCCCGAGCTCGAACTTGTAGGGAATGCTGGCGCGAGGAATCAAAGAGTGGTTCGGTCCGCAAAGTTCCGCCTGCGCCTCGTGAGTTCCCCACAGGGCTGCCATGTGCGGTCCGAAGACCTTGTAGCAAGAGAACACGTACCAATCAGGGCCCCACTCCGCCACCTTCATCGGAAGGTGCGGCGCGTAAGCGACCCCGTCCAAAACCACCCGCGCCCCGGCCGCGTGCGCCGCCTCGATGCACAGCCCAAAATCCTCTATCCCTCCGAGAATGTTCGAAACCTGCGGGAAGGATACGAGTCGCGTCTTCGAGGAAAGCAACTCCTTCAACTTATCCAGCGAGCACACGCCGGTTTCGGGATCAGCTTCCCAGACACGAATCGTAAAGCCACGGTCGCCAAGATAGAGCCAGGGGGAAACATTGGCCTCATGGCCATTCTCCGCCACCACGATCTCCGAGCCGAGTTCCCACACCTGGGCGTAAGCGTCCGCCAGCATTCGGAGCAAGGTGGAGGTGGAAGATCCCAAGATCACCCGACCGGCATCGTCACCGCCCATCAAGATCTCGACAAATCCGTGCGCTTCCGCGATATTAGCGGTCGCCCGCCGCGAGGCCGGATAATCCGCCCCGATCTGCACGTAGCTCGAAAGCATATAGTCGCGCATCGCGTCCGCTACCTCGCGAGGCACCTGCGATCCGCCCGCATTGTCCATAAAGGCAAACCCCTTGTCCAGGGCAGGAAACCGAGATCGAACGGCTTCGATGGAAGGAGAGGTGACGGACATCATGAGAGAGCATAACTGATAAGAACCGAAAGCCAGACGTCGACAGTCGATCCCGACCGCCATCCGCAAGAGAAATATCCCATACTGGCTGTGGACCGGATCCGTCACGGGGTTGTCGAAGAGGGCGGCGAAGCCCGCGGACGCATGCTTTTCTCCATGTTGATCAATGCACATTTTCC
>JBBSFL010000285.1:0-3441 GCA_038238735.1 Fimbriimonadales bacterium
TCACCGTCGTTGAATTAGCAGCGGGCGCTGCGAGTGCCGTTGGAGTAGTGGCGCTCGCCGCCAACGGACCAACGATCATCCCGGCCCTCGGGCTCGGTCTTGCGGCGCTGGCCCTGCTGATGCTGTTCTTCGGGCAGAGGGTCGCGAAGGACTATCCCGGAGCGGCGACGATCGCCACATATTTCGCCACGATCATTCTCGGGCTCATGCTCTTGCCTCCGTTGGCCTAGCCCGATTGATATTCTTTGCTCGCGGTCACCGGGTCGCCGTCATCGTTTATTGGAGGCGGCATCTCGTAGGCGTTTCGGTCGATCGCGTTCGCGTCACTGGAGAAATCGGGCAGCGTGTCCCGGTTACTGTAGCCCGCATAATGGAACTCAGACGTAACCTCTAGCGGAACCGGATATATCTCCACCTCGGGCGGCGAGTAGCTCGTGGCAGTGAGAACCGGAATTGGAATGTCTTCCGGGCGATCTAACCGCGGCGCGGCCCAGAGCCCAGTTCCCGCGCCCAACGCAAGCGCACCGAGGAAAGGAAGAGCGGCGCTGAAAAATCGCATGGACCTAGGACGAAAAATGCTTGCAAAAGGATCGCAGATAAGATGTTGACATGAAAGCCACATTTCGGGCGGCCCTTGCCCTTTCACTCGTCATCGCTCCGATTGCCGCCTTGTCCGCGGGGTATCGGTCCGCACACTATCGAAACCACAGTTCCGGGTGGGATATCCGGATCGACTATCCCGTGTTTAGCGGAGGCTCGCTCGCCCCAATGGCGAATCGGCTCACCGTGAGAGAAGTATCCGCGGGCCCCAATTTCATCGCCGAGGCCAAAAAGGCGATCAAGGAGATGGGCAAGCCTTCCGACCCGTTCTCCTACCGAGGCACCTCAAAGGTTCTGATGCAGCGTCCCAACCTGATCGTGATGCAATTTATGGTCGACGAGTTTCTGGGTGGCGCCCACGGAAGCCAGGCGTTCCATCCGTACAACGTGGGCATGGTCGGCGGCCGAGCCAAGCTCCTTCGCCTTCAGGACTTGTTCCGAAGTGGTGTCAACGGCAGGGCAGAGATTTCGAGACTCGTCATCGCGCAATTGAAGAACGACGAGCGGGCGGCCTGGATTCAGGATGGGTCGGTCAAAGAGATCAATGCGCAGAATGCGGAGCAGTTCGTGATCACTCCGAGCGGCCTTCACTTCACCTTCAATCCCTACGAGATGGGTCCCTACTCGTCCGGCATGGTGGAGGCCGACGTTCCTTTCTCGGCGCTAGGCAGGAAGCTGGATCCCAGCGGTCCGCTGAAGTCGCTGCTGCGGTCCCGATGATCCCGAGCCAGGATTCGTGATCGCGAATACACTGAACGGGTGAGCGGAACCGGTAGCCGATTCTACGACGACAATGAGGCGGAGGAAATCCTTCGCCTCGCAGCTCGTGACGGCGGCTCGGGTCGGCTGGACAAGGAACGCCTTCTTTCGATGGCCGCCGAACTCGGAATAACCCCCGAGGCGGTAGAGAGAGCCGAATCGGAGCTGGTTCTCAAGAAGGAATCGGACGCCAAGGCGAAAATCGATGCCGACGAGCGTGCGGAGTATCGCAAGCATCGGCGCAGCGTGCTGTGGGGAAGCGTGGGGTCTTACGTAAGCGTCTGCGCGCTGGTAGTCGCAATCTGGTTCTTTACGGGTTATAAGGGCGGTTTTTGGCCCTTCTGGGTGATCTTCCCCTGGGGCTTCGGCGTCGCTCCCCAGTTCTTCCGACGCTCCAGCGAACGGGACTTCGAGCGATGGCGACGCCGAAGGCGGGGCGAAACCGATCCGCAGGCAATCAACGAATCCACTATGCGCGCCGTTCTAGATGAGTTGGCCTCTCGAGGCGAGACGGACCGGCTCAGCGTCATCCGCGAGCTACGCGTTCGCACAGGCGTGCAACTTTCCGTGGCGAAAGAAGCGGTGGACGAATACGCCGCCGAGCATGACGACGTCGTGTGGTGAACCCCATTTGGTTGCTTGCAGCATCCTAAGGGCCGCCCAATTGACATAACCGATCCGACGACTGATAGTGTTCGTCAAACTATGCAACCAGGAGCCTTTGCTCCAAAATTCATAGGAGAGATGAACATGAAAGGAAGAACAATCCTGACCACTCTGTCAGTCGTCGCGATGGCGACAATCGGGCTTGCCCAGATTCGCGTTTCGGTGGACGGCCAGACCGTGCGCTTTGGCAACCAGCAGCCGATCGAGCAAAACGATCGCGTGCTCGTCCCCCTTCGGGGAGTCTTCGAGGAGATGGGTGCGAACGTAAGGTGGAACCCAAACAACCATGCGGTTACCGCGGAACGAAATGGGCAGCGCGTGAGGCTTCGCATCGGCAGTCGCGAGGCGAACGTCGACGGCCGGGTCGTCACTCTGGACGTCCCGCCAACGATCATGAACGGCAGCACGATGGTGCCGCTCCGGTTCATCAGCGAGTCTCTGGGAGCCACTGTCGATTGGCGTGAATACGATCAAACGGTGCTCATCAACTCGGGTGCCGGGATGGGCGCTAACGATCTCAATCCTCCCGCACGTCGCCCAGCACAGACCTATGGAAACCGGCGCCGGAATCAGCCGACCCAAGTTAGAAGAACCGAGTACGTTCTCGAGCGCTCCACGATTATCCCCGCGGTACTTGATGAACGCATCAGTTCAGCCGACGCTCGGAAGGGCGATCGCATCAACTCCACAGTGCGCACTGGTGACGAGCGAGGCCTCGGAATTCCAGCGGGAACGCGAATTGAAGGGTACGTCGCCGACGTCCATCGTTACGGCAACAACCACCCTGGAATGATTGAACTTAGGTTTGATCGAATGGTTCTCCCAGGCGGCCGAGAGGTTGCCATCGATGGTTCGCTGATCGGCCTTAATTCGAGGAACGTGACGCATCGGAACGGCCGTTTGGTCGCCACCGGTAGCGATGTCGACAATCGCGGCGTTTACGCGGGCTACGGGGCCGGCGGCGGATTCGTGCTTGGCCTGCTGACCCGTCGCCCATTGGAAGACGCAATCCTCGGCGGATTACTTGGTCTAGGCGCGGGCGAACTTGAGCGGCGGGGCCGGCCAAGCGAGGTCAATCTGCGACGAGGAACGGAATTCGGTGTAAGACTCAACCAGTCCGCCACAATCGGGCGCGATTCGGGGGGCTAGCCAATCTGTCCCGAGGCCCCCGACCTGGGGGTCTTAGTCCCACGAGTGAAGCCCGCACCTAGGCGGGCCTCACTCTTTTTTGGTTAGCACGACTTAGAGGTAAGTTGCGATGCAAGATGAGCACCGGCCCACTTGCCAACATCGCCTCTATCGTCGATGCGCGCTCGAAGCGTATCTCCAGCTACGACCGCCTAGGCGGCAATGCGGACGCCATAGGTATCGCGCCCGGAGAGACGGCGACGATCGCAGAGATGGCCGGCGCCGGGA
>JBBSFL010000286.1:0-3432 GCA_038238735.1 Fimbriimonadales bacterium
GATGCCGGGCATGAGCGGCTACGAGCTTCTGCGAGCGGTCAAGGAGCGCAAGCCGGACACTGCGGTCGTCATCATGACCGCATTCGGCACCATCCCGCAGGCAATCCAGGCCATTCGGGACGGGGCTTTCGAGTACGTCACGAAGCCTTTCGACCTCGAAGGGCTGAAGAAGATCGTCCAAGCGGCGATCGCTTCCGAAGGTGTTTCGACCGTGAAGACGCGGGGCAGCAAGGCGAAGACCGAACGGGCGTTCATCGCCGAATCGCAGCCAATGAAGGACGTGCTGGACACGGTTCAGCAAGTTGCCGACTCCCGTGCGACCGTGTTGATCACGGGCGAGAGCGGCGCAGGCAAGGAAGTGGTGGCGCGCGCGCTTCACACGATGTCGGGCCGGGCCAACGAGGCCTTCGTCGCCGTCTCTTGCGCGGCGCTGCCGGAATCTTTGTTAGAGAGCGAGCTCTTTGGCTACGAGAAAGGGGCTTTCACGGGCGCCGTCGGCTCTAAAGTGGGCCGATTCGAATCCGCCGACCGAGGGACCCTGTTCCTGGACGAAATCGGGGACATACCGATGGCGATCCAGGTTAAGCTGTTGCGCGTTCTTCAGGAGCGCGAGTTCGAGCGCCTCGGCGCTTCTAAGCCGACCAAGGTCGACGTTCGCCTGGTGACGGCGACGAATCGCGATCTGCGTCAAGCCGTCGAAGAGGGCACTTTCCGGCTCGATCTTCTCTACCGGCTGCAAGTCATCGAAGTCGAGATTCCGCCCTTGCGAGACCGCGTGGCGGACATCGTGCCACTGGCGAAGCACTTCCTCGCGAAATTCGCCCTCGACAATTCCCGGCAGCCGCTGGAGATCGGGGACGAGGCTCGGGCTTTGCTGGAGTGCTACCGCTGGCCGGGGAACGTGCGCGAGTTGGAAAACACGATGGAGCGGGCCGTCGTTCTTTCGGGGAGCGAGGGTCACCTCTCGCCGAAGCTCTTGCCCATGTCGCTTCGCCGAGCCGCGTAATGGAACGCGGAGTTCACTCCGCTGCCGGCATTGCCGACTAACGTCAACGATCCAAAGGCGGGCCTAAGCCAGCGCTCCTTTTTTCGTGGCCCACCAATCGGTGATCGCCTGTTCCCAGGATTCCTTGTAGAACTTGTCCCGATAGGGCTGTAGGTCGACTTGCCAACCCTCGTACACATTTCGAAGCGATGCGGGAGTTGCCAAGTCGAACCACACCGCCCACGCGTCCAACGCGCTGGCAAAAAGGCGCTCGCCCTCCGCCGCCGACCCGTTGCCGGGATGGTCGCCAAGGATGCCGTCTCGAGTCGGTTGAATCTCCGAGCCCAACTCATTCAGCCGGACCAGATCGGGGCGCAGGGCGAGGAGCTGCGAGGTCTCGTGCTCGCCGGCGTGGTCGAGGAGATCGTCGTTTGCTAGGACGGCAAGGGGCGTAGCTGCGAAGACTCGGAACCCTTCCCCGCCCATGGCCGCCATGGCGCCATCGAATAGCTCCCAGAGATGGCCTTGGGCATAGTGACCGGTGACCACCAGAATCGACTTGAACCCCGCGGACTGCAAGCCGGAGAGTGTCTCGCGGAGGATTGCGCGGAAGGTGTCGGTGCCCACTTGCAGGCTCATCGAGTGAGGCAGGGTCGTCATCGGAAGCCAGACGGTAGGGAGCAAGACACCGACCAAGCGGTCGGCCAAGCGTTCGGCGAACGCGTCGGCCACGATCCCGTCGAGGCCAAAGGGCAGGTGATCTCCGTGCCACTCCAGCGCGCCCCAAGGCAACACTGCGGGAGCGCCGCGATCTAAGGCGGCTTGTAGGTCCTTCGGGTGGAGTTCGGCGTATCGGAGCAGCATCAGGGCTGGATTCTACTGGCTACCGATTCGCATCTTTCCACGCTTGGCGATAGCGAGTGTGTACGTACCGTGCGACCTCGAAGATGCTGGGAGAGCCTTCCGCTGGGTTCAGCCGCTCGGTAAACGCCATCAAGTACCCCGTCGCGCCCGCGACTCGTGCCGAGCTGTCGTCGAAGGAACCATTCGGATAGGCGAGATAAGCAACGGCGTGGCCTAGATGCCTTTCCAGATCGCGCTTCGAATCCGCGAACTCGACCCGAACTCGGGCTGGCGGCAGGGTCGTAACGCTGGTGTGCGAAACCGTCTGGGAACCGACGGTCACGAGACCCGAACGATCAAGCTCCGTCAACTGATCCCAGGTCATCTTAGGGCGTCCCACCCGGCTGCCTACAAAGCCCGTATGGACGAACATCGCACTCGGGATGTGCCGCCTCCGAAACTCCGGCCAAGCCCGCAGATAGTAGCCCAGGTAGTTGTCCGCGAAGGTAATCGCGACGGGGTGCGACGGCAGCGGCGTGCCGGACACCAAGTGCTGGTGGAGCTGGCTCAGGGAGATAAAGTGCGCGCCATGCTTCTCCATCCAGTCGAGTTGAGCCTTCAGTTCGGCCGTCGTGCAGTCGAACCAAAGCGACTTCGCGTCGCGACACTCGATCACATCGTGGTAGGTCAGCACGATCGTTCGAAGCGGAAGACCGTGGAGAATTTCCGGAGACAACGCCAAGAGGGCGATGAGGCTAACCATATAGCGGTCCGAAATTGGCACAGGCGCGGAAGTCGGCGCCTTGGGGGTCGTGGGTTCCGAATCGCTGCCAAACCGCCGGCCTTTCTAGGTCGTCGGGGTCGACATTATGCATGTCGACCGGGATGCGGAGCATCGAAGCGAGAGTGATGAGCTCGGCTCCGATGTGTCCGAAGCTGATGGCCCCGTGGTTGGCTCCCCAGTGCTTCATGACGCTCAGCGGGTCTTGGAACGGACCGGGGCGGCCGTCGCAGCGGGGGCGGAACCAGGTGGTGGGCCAGGTCGGGTTCGTGCGCTCGTCGAGCTTCCGATGGACTTCCGGCGGAAGCTCGATGGATTTGCCCTCGGCGATCTGCAAAACCGGTCCGAGGCCGCGCACGAGGTTGATCCGAACCATCGTGAGCGGAAGATCGCCGCGCGTGGTGAAGTCGGTCGACCATCCCCCGCCCGGGAAGTAGCCGAGATCGCTGGTGCACCACTCGGTTGCTTCGAGGCAGGCCCTCGCCCCTTCGGGGGTTGTCGTCCACCAATGCCCAATCCCCGCCGCGCCGGTGAGATCTAAGGGTGATGGGCCGGAGTTGATCAGGTGCAGGATGCCTTCGGTCTCGTAGCCGGTGACCCGCTTGATCGATTCCGGACCCCAGTAGGTCCGCACGTCGGAGAACATTTGCGCCTGGCCCGTCAGCAGATGGCCAAGAAGCATCGACGCTCCGTTCAGAGAATCGTTTTCTGTGGCGACCATGTACGGCTGGCGGATGCCGTTCCAGTCGAAGCTGGTGTTGAGAATCGCCTCCATGAAGTCCCCATTCGGGAAATAGTCCGTCCATTGCCGCTGACCCTGGAA
>JBBSFL010000287.1:0-3371 GCA_038238735.1 Fimbriimonadales bacterium
ATCTCTACAAGCTTGGTTTCGAGATTCCAAAGGGCGCGAGTTCGATCACCCTTCCTAACGATCCGCGCGTCAAGGTGATGGCGATATCGGTCGCTCGGAGCGGGCACGACGATGCGGAAGCTGCAGAGCCGCTTTATGACACGCTGGACGACCATATTCCGGCCGGATCGCCTACGATCTCGCCGTCGGGCGGCAGTTTCAACGACGCCACCGAGGTCCGAATCGATCCCCCGCTTTACTACCGGGCAGGCAGCCTTCGGTATACGCTCGACGGCTCGGCTCCGACGATGTCGTCACCCGCTTACAAGGGTCCGTTCTTGTTGAACGATCCGGCGACGGTCAAGGTCGCGCAGTTCGAGGGCGGCCAGCAGACGGGCGAAGTCACTAGCGCCATGATTCAGGTTCACGACACCACGCCGCCCGCTGTCGTCTTGGCGAGCGCGGCCAAGGCGCTGGGGATCGCGAAGGTAGTCTTCTCGGAGCCGGTCGCCCCATCCACCGCGGAGGATCCTAGCCATTATCGGTTCTCGTCGAACGTTACCGTTGCGTCTGCGAAGCTGAACGGCGATGGCCGGACGGTTGAGCTCACTTTCGACGGTGCGCTGGGCTCGGCCCAGGCGGATAAGCTGACGGTCACGGGTGTAAGCGACTTGGCGCGCAGCCCGAACGTCGTTTCGACGACGGTCGACGTCGCGGACCACGGTGCAATCTTCACCAGTCCGGCCTTGGAGCCCAAGGTCTCGCGCGCCTTCAATTCCCTCAAGGGGATGCCGGTTCATGCGGGCGATCATTGGACGTTGAACCTGTTCTGCAAGATCGACAAGCAGCCCGAGGATCGCACGATCATCGCCGGCTTCGGTCGCTCGATCGACGGGCGCACGGGGACGGGCCGGTATTTCACGAAGTTCCCTGACGGCATCAGCCTATGGTCGTCGAATCGCGACGTGATGACTCATGTGCCGCTGGACACTGGGAAATGGCAGATGCTCACCGCGACGTACGATGGGACTACCATGCGGCTGTTCAAAAATGGCGAGCCGATCGCGGAGGAGCGAGTCCTACTGGAGGACGATGCAAGCCAGGTTCGGGTGATGCCGCTGGACGCATGGGAGCGCACGCGGCGCTTCGAAGGCGAAGTCCGGGACCTCACTATCTGGGACATCGACCTCCCCGCCGCTGCGGTCAAGCGACTCTGGTTGGCGGGCCGGGGCTAGGCCGCGTTCAGTCTTTCATCCAAGCGACGGGCTGTGCGGCAACCCTTTTTGATGTGTAATGCTTGATTACACAGCTAGAAGCGCCAGGAGTTGGGACTGCGCATGCTTCGAATATTCCGGCGCCCTGGCGGAAGTAGCTACCTCGCCTGGTCTTGGCATAGCCATTCGCCAGAGCCCACTTTGCGAGGGCGGCGTCGATCTCTGCCAAGGGGATGTGCAAGATACGTTGGAAGACGGAGGCATCGGTGCCCCGGTAGATCACACCCTTTGAAGAAATCAAGCCATCCAGGCTAGTGACCTCGACCTCGTTGCACCAAACGCCGGGGAGGAAAGGAACTCGTATGAGGGAGACAGGAGGTTTGTCAGACATTCCACCCCTGAACCACCTGGCGGGACTGTTAGGGAAGTCGACGGCCTCCCTAACCGTAACCGGTGTGAACCTTTCACGCTCAAAGCCTGCCGCACCACGCCTCGGCAGAGGGCGGCGCCATAAGGTTAAAGATTGAAATACCCCGTTCCGGTGGCGAGAGCAGCCATAGAACTCGTTTGGATTGGAGTGCAGGTTTTGATTTTGAAAATCTTTCCTGGTTGCCGCAGCGAGCTCTCGAGCGGACCTCATCGAGTGATATTCGAAGCTAAGTTCGTAGAGTCCTCGCCTCCAGATAGGCTCTCGTCTCGCGCGAACAAAGGTTGCCGGAAAGGGAAGGGTCAAGGCTGGACCCGCGCTCGGCTGCGGGGAGAACATAGGCAGCAGCGAAAGCATGATTCATAAGTGTGGCTCTGTGCGATCGACGTTCAATAAAACTCGCTCCCCCTAAATCATCACGGCTGTAAGAGTCTCGCAAAAACCGGCCTCGCACCCTTGCGGGAACCTGGGTTACCTGCTAAATTGAATAGGGATTGAGAGGGATTGCCGCAGGCATGCCTTTCGAGCCTGCACGATTAGGCGAAACGCATGGCCGGTACCCTCCAACCCGCTCGGATCAAGGAACCTGCGCCACCGGCTCGTCTGCTCCAGGGACTCGGCGATATAGAGACTTCGCTGGTTCCCGAGATGATGCGGCTGACGCTGCGTCCGGAGCCGCTTGGCGTCTCGCCGGACGGCTTGGGCCTCCTGTGGCATAAGGTTCATCGGGCTGAGGGATTTAAGCTTTTCCTATCTTCGACCGACAGCCGCCACCGAATCCTCGAGCTAAGGGTAAGGGGTGGAGACGCACGGTGGAAGGACCGGTGGGTCAAGTGGTCGTTCGCGGTGCGCCGCGTCCGAGAACTGCAGGGGGGAGACGCGGTCGAGGCTCAGGACATGCTCCTGGAGAACGACACGGTTCTCGTATTGCTCGTAATGCCCGGCGAGACTCGCGAGGCGACGCTCGAGATCCTGCCGATCCTCGACGGAGAAACCGATAGCGGGGCCTACCTTTTCGACGTTCGGATCACGGATATCACCGACCAGGCGGGTCCGCGACCTCGACAGGTCATCGACGCGATCGTCGACTTCATCCATCCGGAGTCGCAGTTCCTACGGACGCTGCCTGGAATCTACCAGGAGGCTATGGACGACCTTCGAGCCAGCTCGGACGATCCTGACGAGCCGGTTTTCTTTGAGCGCTACCTGCTTGGATTCGAAGACGCTTTCGAGCCTATCCAGAACACCCTGGCAGCTTTGGCGAGCCTGTTTGGCCCCTACTCTACACCGCCCGACTTCCTCCTGTGGATCTCCGCATGGGTCTGCATGCCGATCAATGAGAACTGGTCGGAGATGAAGCGGCGCCGGCTGATCAGCGAAGCCGTTGAGCTGTTTCGCTGGCGCGGCACGAAGAAGGGTCTCTCGCGGTACCTGCAGATCTACACCGGCGTGGTCCCGCAGATCGATGATCAGCCTGTCGAAGGCATGCGACTCGGGGCGGATACAAAGCTGGGCATGACCAAGCTCGGCGACATCCCGCCGCACACCTTCGTGGTTAATCTGGCGGTGCCCGATCTGGAGTCGATCAACGAGGAGATCGTCCACGACATCATCACTTTCGAGAAACCCGCGCACACGGCTTACGCTCTGCGCATCGTCCGCCAGTTCCCGACTTCCTAAGAGGAATTTATGTCCCTATCCACCCTGATCTCCCAGCGCATCACCGGCATCAACCCGTTCAACGAGTTGCC
>JBBSFL010000288.1:0-3352 GCA_038238735.1 Fimbriimonadales bacterium
CAATGCGACCGCGAGGCCAAGCGACTTTGCCGATATCCGCCCGACCACCATAAGAGCCAAGGCGACGATGGCGACAACGAACGCGGTGCCGAGATCCGGCTCCTTCTCGATGAGATAAGTTGCCACGAGCACCCAGATCGCGGGGAGGGCTCGGCGGAGCTTAGGCACAGCAACGCGGTCGAGCCACAGCGCCCAGTGCTTGCTCGGCTTGATGTTCTTCGACCAATCCGCGCGGTCGGCAAAGACGCTCGATAGATAGAGAACGGTCGCAAACTTGGCGAATTCTGCCGGTTGGAACCCGAAGAGCCAGCGCTTCGCGCCGTTCATCTCCGTTCCCACGTAGCGAACCGCAATCAGCAGAAACACGCATCCGATCCACATCAGGGGCGCCCACTTGCGCCACGTCTCGGGCCGAATCTGCCCGGCCACCACGCCGATGATCACCGACACGGGGAAAAACAGAATCTGCGAGACGAACTCGTGGGGCAGGGTGCCCTTCCCCGCCGCGATCGCGCGTGGGTATCCGGCGTCGAAGATAAAGACGATGCCGACGAGGGTCGCCAGGAGTATGAGGGCGAATAGCAGGGGGTCCTGCAGCTTTATCTTCTTCAGCCCGGCGGGCCGCCGGCGCTCCACGCTATGAGGTGTCATCGAGCCACTCCTTGGCAATCTTCCTAAAGACGTCTCCGCGGTCTCGAAAGTCTTGAAATTGGTCGCTACTTGCGCAACCGGGGCTCAGCATGATCGTCTCGCCGGATTTCGCTTCCTGCGTCGCGGCGGCGAATGCCTCGCCCATCGTTTCGAACTTCGGATGGGTCTCTCCCAGCATACGCTGGATTTGGTCCCGATCGCGACCATAAATGTAGGCTTTCGCGCGCGGATTTGAAAAGAAGCCCTTGAGCGGGGCGAAGTCGAGGTCCTTGTTGACGCCGCCGATAAGTATATGTTTGCCCAGGTCGTCGACCGCGAGCGCTGATTTGAGCACCGCGTCGGGGTTGGTGCACATCGAGTTGTTGATTACCTCGACGCTATTTTTCTTGCCAAGCCGCTCCATGCGGTGCGCGACTCCCTCGAAATGTCTAAGTCCATCGACGATTTCGTCAGGACAGGCGGGCGGAACCTGTCCGGATTGCCTTGCGTGATAGACGCTCTTCTTGGCTTCCCTTTTCTTGGTAGCTTGCTCTTCGGCTTTGTCGATGACCTTGGCCGCGTTGCTTGCGGGATCGCGCTCTGCTCGCCATTTTAGATAGCCGTAAGCGAGCAGAGCGGCCATTGCCGCGTTCGTGTAATTGTGAGGTTCGGTAAAGGGGAGGGTTTCGAGGGGGATCGTCTTGTCGAAGATCCTGATGTGCTCTTCGGTAATTTCCGCCTGCTCTCCGGCCGCACCGAAGGTGAGTACAGTGGCACGACTGTCCCGGTCGTGAGTCGTCGGACTATCTCGGTCCGGATCTTGGGCCGCGCGGCGCGGCCGGTTCCTTGGCCTCAAGTGCGACAGCGACGCGACTTGGCCCGGAGCCCTCGCGATAGGATCGTAGGCTCTGACCACCGCGTAATCCTCCGCCGTCTGGGCGTCGAAAATACGCATTTTGGTGCGCGCGTATTCTTCGAAGGAGTCGTATCGATCTTGGTGGTCGGGCACGATATTCGTGATCCCCGCGCTGACGGGCTTGAACTTCTCGACCCATTCGAGCTGAAAGCTCGAAATTTCCGCAACCAGAACCTGGTCGGCCCGCGCCGCCAGCGCGGCCTCCGTGAGAGTTACCTCCGGGTACCCGGAGCCGAAGATATTGCCGCACAAGATGGGCTCCTCACCGCAGGCCCGGAGGATCAGCCAAGTCATGACCGTCGTCGTCGTCTTGCCGTTCGTGCCCGTGATGGCGATGATTGGGGCCTTGGCGATCCGGAAGGCGAACTCGACCTCGCTGATCACCTCGACGCCGTTCGCTTTCGCCTGCTGAAGGACGGGGCTTCGAGAGTCAACGGCGGGGTTGGCGACGAGCAGGTCCACCGTGGCACGACCGTCCCGGTCGTGGGTGTCCGGACCGTCCGGGTCCGGCAAAGCGGCGATAAAGATGCCCCTCCAACCCAGCATTAACGGTAGGCCAGATTTCTCAGCCTCTTCCAGCACCTCCGGCTTCAAAATGGACTCCCGCGTCGAGCGGTCGTAGACCGTCGGAAACGCGCCGAGCGAAAGCGCAGCGCGAGCGACAGCCAATCCGGATCGGCCTAGGCCGAGAATGGCAACCCGTTTACCTGTCAACACTTGTTTCCCAGCGGCTGCCGTTGAACTCCCAAACATGCCTTTGCGAGTTGCCCCCTAGCCAAACAACCACGGTAATCGCCGCCGCTACGCACAGCGCCTGAGCGATCCCGAAAACGAAGACGACCTTCGTCTCCTTCCAACCCGCCTTCTCGAAGGCGTGGTGAATTGGTGTGTAGGGGAAGAGGCGCTTTTTGAACACCTTTACCCAGAAGATCTGCATAGGTGGAGGGATCAGCTCCGCGATCATAACCAAGCTCAACAAGCACAACACCAAAAACAGCTGGCTAGGATCCATCATTTCCGGCATGGAGGACGGAATTGGCGAATGAGAGTTCGCGATAGAGAAAGTAGGGCCAAACCCAACGTTCGCGACAAGGAGCCCCATCAGGGCGCCAATCGGCAAGGATCCAACGTCACCCATGAAGACCTTGGCCGGAGGGGCGTTAAGGAACAGAAACGGGAGGAACGCCCCGCCGATGACCGCAAAGAATGGCAAGTCGTCGTGGTGGGCGATCCCCGCGATCAGTGCGAGCCCGAAAAAGAAGATGAGAGCCAGACATGCCGCGAGTCCGTCCAGACCGTCCGAAAAGTTGTAGGCGTTCGAAAAGAAAAGAACTACAAAGATGATCAGGCCCCCCAGAGTGCTGAATGGGGGGGCGCCAACCGCGAGAGGCGCCAATAGACCCGCAATCACCTGGAGCACAATCTTCTGCTTCCAGCCCAGCCCACGCTTGCCTTTGATCACGCGAGGCACGATGAAATCGTCGACGAAGCCTATTGCCGCGAAGGCGACGACTAGCCCCACTAGGGCCCCTAGCCTCTGCCAGTCGTGAAATGAGCTAATCAGATTTACGCGCGGCCCAACGAACAGAATTCCGACTATCAGCCCGACGAGAACGATCAGTCCCCCCATCGTCGGAGTGCCTTGCTTCGCCTGGTGGCCCTCCGGGGCGAACTCGCTTACCGTTTGGCGAGACTTTAGAGTGAGCAAGAGGCGATAGACCGGACAGGAGATGAGCGCAGACGTGCCAAGAGCGATCCAAAACGCCTCAAGTGAGAGCTTAAGTGTCGTAGAGCTCAACTTAGACC
>JBBSFL010000289.1:0-3347 GCA_038238735.1 Fimbriimonadales bacterium
AAACGATCGAGTTCGATTGGCCGTGCTCGATCGAAATAGCCTCCGCGTTGTAGCCGAACACGTTCCCCAAAATCCTCGTGTCGAACGAGTAACCGCCCCAAACCCCGTGCCAACACTCCAGCACCTTGTTGTTCACGAACGCGTTGCGGCTGAACGTCGCTTCGATACCGTTCGTCGGTGCCGAGCTGAAGTCGTTTCCATAAACGAGGTTGTCGTTGCATCCGCCTTGACCGGTGTCCATCGTCGACTGTCCGGCCCAAAGAAAGAATCCGTCCCCGCCGTGGGTCACCGAGTTGTAGGCGAATACGTTCCGGTTCGACTGTTCGTAAACCAAGATTCCCGCGGAATCCTGACCTCGGTTGTAAACGCCATCTGAGTAGCCGCGAACGCACCAGTCGACTTTGTTGTGCATGATCCGGTTTTCCGACGACCTGTACATCCCGATTCCCAGCCCCGAAAGGAACGAAAAGTCGCTGTTCCAAATCAGCCCATGCGTGCAACGGGTCATCATCAGTCCGCATTGCCCGCCCGTAATCTTCAGATTTCTAAGCTCGAACTTATCGCAATCGCTTAAATAGACTGCGCCGGCGTACGTGTGTAGCCACTCCTCCTCCTCGTTCTTATGGAAGCTCATCCAATCCGATTCGTCTTCCTTCTCCGGAGTGGACTTCAGATGCTGCTTCCAGTTGTACGAAAAGTCACAGTCTTCGATCTTGAGGCCTGAACAATTCCTCGCCAGCACCGCGACTTTATAACCTCTGATCTTCGCGTGCCGCAGAGTAACGTTGTTTCCCTCCACCACCACAGCCGTCCCTTCGCGCTTGTCGGGGTCGACGGTGTCGGGCGATCCCCGCAGAAGTCGATTCCCAAAGTCCACCACCAATCCATCTCCGCGGATCACGATAGCCGGGTGATTGACATCGGGGCTTGCCGCCACCCCTGACGGCACATTGAAGCTTCCCGATCGGGCCACCACGATCGGCGTCAACTGCGCATGAGAGGCGAGAAGGACCATTCCCAGGAGGACCATGCCGTAAGTTTGACTTACATATCCAGTTTCAGGGGTGTAGACGGGCCCGCCCATTTCCCTCAAAGCGGACGAGGATTCCGCGCCGAACGCCGCCAGGTAGCCGCTGCTCCCTCTAAGCTTAGTGATGCATGGTGATAGCGCTCAATAAATTGGTGATTGCATCCGGGTGTAGTTTTAGGCTGAAAAGGCCGGCCACGCCCATCAGCACGCCGAAGAACGTGGGGATCATAGCGAACCAGAAGAGGAACTTCTTTTGGGTGAGGGCGGTGATCGCCATGAGAGAGATTGCCATGGCGCAGAGGGTGTCGGAGAGGTCGAACTGGTCGTCGCGGTAGTTCAATTTCTCGTAGCTGTCCTCGGCGTCCTTGGCCTTTTTCTGCCAGTCGTCTTTGTCCTTCAGCTCCTTGTCCTCTTTGTCTTTCGCCTTCGTTATGGCTTCGGCCGCCTGGCTCTTGGCAGCTCCCGTGAAGTTCGCCGACTGGAGTTGAAGAGTGACGACCGTGCCGTCGAGCACTTTGGCTTCGGTGCTCTTGGTATTGAATGCCGACCACGCGTCGAGGCGATCGGTTTGGGCCGCCTGCATTCCCTGGCAGATATTGTCGTCTTTGACCTTGCAGATGCCGAGGAAAGTCGCGAGGAGGGCGATCGTCACGGCGACCATCGCATTCAGGCGGCTCTTGCTGTCTTCACGCTTAGCGTCCTCGACGGCGCCCATGGGATCGATGTCCATATCGCAGTTTAGGAGAATCGAGCTTCCGCTGGCAAGGTCCCGGACTAGATCGGAGCTCTTTGCCCGGCCACAAAGACGGCGCTCGGCCGGGTCATGGCAACCCAATAAGGAATTTCGCGCCAGTCTTCGCAGGGCCAGACTGTGAAGTCTGGTTCCTTGCCAACCTCCAGAAGGCCAGTCATGCCACTTGCGAGAACCGCGCCGGGATTAACGGTGCAGGCGACTAACGCCTCTTCCGCACTCATCCGCATGTGGGTCATCGCAAGCGACATCACGAAGGGAATCGAAAGGGTTGGCGAAGAGCCGGGATTGAAGTCGCTCGCCAGAACGACGGCCATGCCCGCATCGATCATTCCCCGCGCATCGGGGTATTTCGTTTTGCCGAGACAGAACACCGAGGCGGGTAGCAAGACGGGGATTACCGGTGCCGCCGCCATTGCCGGGAATGCTTCCGCCGGCGTGTGTTCTAGGTGGTCCGCTGTGACGTTAAATTCGCGATTGTAGTGCCAAGACAGCTTTCCTATTTCTGCGGCAAAGGCACCGCCGCCACCGTCACAAAGCTGGTCGAGGTGCATGTGGACGTGAAGGCCCAGTTCCATCGCCCGCTCCAATATCCGACGCGCCTGATCGATTTCGAAGTAGCCTTTCTCCACGAACACATCGCAGGCCGCGGCCAAAGGCGCCGCCTTGGGAAGCATCTCCTCGAGAATCAGCCGCACGTAAGCTTCCCGGTCGTCTTCGAACTCTGGCGGAAAGGCGTGAGCGCCCAAAAAGGTCGGGCTGATGCGAGGGAGGTTCTTCCCTCCCAGGCGGCATATTGCTCTGAGGAGGCGCAGTTCGTGCTCGACGGAGAGTCCATAGCCCGATTTGGCCTCGGCCGTTGTCGTCCCGAAGCCGAGAGCCTTTCTGGCGTGCGCCTCGCCGATCTTGACCAGCTCGTCTTCCGTCGTGTGCCGGGTCGCGGCGACCGTCGAACGGATTCCGCCACCCCTAGCCGCGATTTCCTCGTAAGTCGCACCTTCGGCGCGGGCCGCGAACTCGTTCGCGCGATTACCCCCGAAAATGAGATGGGTATGAGCGTCGACGAATCCGGGCAAGACCACCCCGCCTTCTGCGTCGAAGACTTCGTAGTTCTTTGGAATCTCAATATCCGCTCTGCGCCCGACCCACTGGATCCGGTCGCGGCTGACCAGCATCGCGCCGTCTTCGATGACGCCAACCTCTCGCATCTGAGAGCCAGTTCGGAACACAGTGTCACCCGCAAGCGTGACGAGCTGACGGCAGTTCACGACGGCGAGGGACACGTTCTAGCGTAGCATTCGCCTTAGCGAATCAGGTTTGTGGCAACGGCAGCCCGCCCCAGAAACCTGCTTAAGTGAGGACGAAAAAGTCTGAATCAGCCGTGATTGACGGGACGCCTCGCCACCAAGCCGGCTGCGAAGCTCAAGAGGAAGCTCGCCGCTGCCAGGCAACTCAGATTATCGGTGTCTTTTCGTGGATCGATCTCGACGAAGTCGATAACCCGAACTTTACTGTTGGCACCGATCCGATACGCCGCGCGGCGAACCTCCGAAGGCCAAAGGCCGC
>JBBSFL010000290.1:0-3344 GCA_038238735.1 Fimbriimonadales bacterium
ATATCGAGTGGATTGTCGTCGACTCCGAGGTCGAGGCCCTCGTCCTCGAATGCAACCTCATCAAGCAGCACCGCCCGCCCTACAATGTGCGGCTGCGCGACGACAAGAGCTACCCCTACATCACGATCACGAACGAAGATTTCCCGCGAGTGATGTTCACTCGAAAGGTGCGCAAGGATGGCGCGAAATACTTCGGCCCCTACCCCAGCGCGTACGCGGTGCGAGATACCCTCCAGCTTCTGCACAAGGTCTTCCCTCTGATCCCTTGTGGGAAGAGCTGGTCCGGGCTTCCCGTGCAAAAGCCTTGCCTTTATTTCCACCTCGACCGATGTCTTGGCCCGTGCGCGGGGATGGCGGAGAAGACCGAATACGCCAAGGTCATCTCGCAGGTCGAGCGATTCCTGAATGGCCGGGAGGAGTCCATCGTAGTCGATCTAAAGCGCGAGATGGGCGTCGCCGCCGAAGCGCTCGACTTCGAGAAGGCCGCCAAGATCCGCGACCAAGTCAACGCCCTCGAAACCGTGCTCCAGCGCCAGAAGGTTCTTAGCAGCGACAAGATCGACCAGGACGTGATCGCTGTGGTTAAGGACGAGCGCGGTGCCGCGATCCAAATGCTCTACATTCGCGGCGGCAAGCTCCTCGGCACGAAGCAATTCATGCTCGACGGTGCCATGGAGGTCCCGACCGGCGAAGCCGTCGGAGAATTCGTGAAGCAGTACTACGCCGACGCCCCGGAGATTCCCCGCGAGGTCCTCCTCCCCGTCGAGATCGAGGAGCGACACATCGTCCAGTCCTGGCTTCGCCAACGCCGCGGCGGCACAGTAACCCTCGAAGTTCCTCAAGGCGGCGAGAAGCTCCGCCTCGTCGAGATGGCTGCCTCAAACGCCGAGCAGGCGCTCTCGTCCTTCACAGAAGACCTCCAAACGCGCGAGAACTGGGCCGCCTCCGCGCTGTTGGAGCTCCAAGATTGCCTCGGCCTAGAAAACCCTCCCATGCGGATCGAGGGCTACGATATCTCAAACATCCAGGGCACCTCACCTGTGGGCTCCATGGTCGTGGTGGAGAACGGCGAAGCCGCCAAGGCGGAGTACCGCCGATTCAAGGTGCGCTACCACCCCGAGTCGCCCAACGACTTCGCGATGATGCACGAGGTCTTGACTCGACGTCTGCGCGCATATCTCGATGGAAACGACCGCTTCACGAAACTCCCTGACCTGATCATGATCGATGGCGGCCAGGGTCAACTCGGAGCCGCACTGAAGGCTCGCGACGAGCTTGGTCTCACCGTTCCGATGGTCGGACTTGCGAAGAAGCTCGAGCTCATCATCGTCCCCCGGCAGATCGGCGACCCGATAGCCAAGACTGGGGAGTCGGTATGCAGGGATCCAATTGAGCGACTCGACGAAGACGCCCAGTTGGAAGCCCCCCTCGATCAATCGATGCCGGCAGGAGGCGACGGCGCCGCCGCCCGCCCGCCCAGGGCAGGAGAATTCCGGATACAAGCCAAGAAACGACTCGATTCGGGAGCGACCAAGCTCCGCGATATGGAGTACACCTACGATCGCCCGGCGACCATCGACTACGCCTACCGAGAAGTCGAGCTCGCCCTCAATTCGCCGGGCCTCCTACTGCTCAGAAGGCTCAGAGACGAAGCCCACCGCTTCGCCCTGAGCTACCACCGCAAGCTGAGGGATGCAAGGACAAACCGAAGCGCGATCGAAGAGGTCCCGGGAGTCGGTCCCCGTCGCAAGCGTCTCCTCCTCCGCACTTTCGGCTCGGTGGAAGGCATTCGCCGGGCAACGGTAGACGAGATCGCCGCTGTGCCCACGATGACCAAATCCCTCGCCGTAAACGTGAAGGATTACCTGGCCGAGGCCTAGGACATCAAGAAATCGCCGACCCGAATCGGCATCGGCTGATGCTCCGTCACATGCCGTTCGACCCCGGCGTTGTACGGAAACATCCGCGAGACCACGAATCCAACGTGTTTATCGCGGTGCTGGGCTTCCCCGATTATCGTGACGTACGGAGAGCAGATCGCCGCATGCCCATCTCGCAGGTACGTGTCGTTAAAGCAAGTCACATTGAGCAAACCCGTTTCGTCTTCCAAATCGAAGAACATCACCCTTTTGCCGCTCGCCGTAGGAGGAAACCGCAAACGAATCGGATTGCCCACGACGATCGCCTTAGTCTTATCCGGCAGACGACTCGCCTCCGCCGCCGTCACGCCCCCCCTCTTCGCCACGCGCTGCCGCTCATAAGACATCAGGTGGCGCTCTACATCCAAGCCAAGAATTCGCCGGTCATACAAGGCCTTCTCCAGATAGGAAAAGTCCTCGATGTTCTGCGGATAATCGGGCTCCTTAATCGACAGGGGATTCCCCGGACTAACCCCCTCCGCATACTGCATCGCCCCTGGCAAAGCCCAAAGCAAAGCTCGCCGATTAGGATGCAGCTCATCGAACACTCCGCATAGGATCAGAGTCTCTAACTCGTCCCGAGCGGGGCGAACGCGGGCCACGAAGTCGAAGAAGGAGAGATAGGGAAAACGCTTCCGCTGCCCCACGATCCTCGTTCGAGTCGACTTGGACAAATTCCCAATCTGCTCCAGCGAAACCCGTATTCCGCCACTCGGAAAGAGGATTTTCGGGTCTTCATCCGAGCGAACGTCCTCGACCGAATACTTCACCCCGCTCCGATTGACGTTCGGGGGCAGGATCTTCACCCCTCGCACCCGAGCCTCGTTCGCCAATGTACAAGGTCCGTAATAACCCGCCGGCTGTGCATCGAGAATGGCCGAGAAATACTCAGCCGGGAAATTCTGTTGGCAGTAAACGGACCGGATAGAAATGTCCGCGAACGCCAGGGCATGCCCCTCGGCAAACCCGTAGCCCTGAAACTGGGCCACAAGTTCGTAGACGATCTTGGCAACCTCTCGCGAATAGCCGCGAGAAATGATCCGAGAAGTAACGTTGTCCTGAATCTTCCGGACATGCTCCTCCCGACGGCGCTTGTAGATCGCCTCCCGGGTCTCCTCGGCCTCGTCCGACGTGTATCCCGCGAACGTCTGCAGAAGCTGGTCGACCTGCTCCTGGAATACCAAAATCCCGCAAGTCGGCTCCAAAATGGAGCGCAGGGATTCGTGCAAAAACGTGTAAGGCTTGCCCTTGCGCCGAGCGATAAGCTCGTTTAGCTTCACCGCTCCGCCCACGCCCGGGCGAATGCCCGCCTGCACGATGCTCGTATCCGCCAAATCCTTCGTCTCAAGCCGGATATGCGCCTGACGCATCGCCGGCGAAGCCGACTGCGGCACCCCTATCAACTCCCCCGCCCGCATCGTCCGA
>JBBSFL010000291.1:0-3201 GCA_038238735.1 Fimbriimonadales bacterium
CAATGCGCCACCTTCCACATTCGAATCCAGAGACGCCGTCGAGAGAGTCGACGGCGAGGCCTCGCTTACCGTGGAGTCAGATCCGCCGGGCGCTGCCGTCTGGGTCAATGGCTCTGACACCGGGAAGATCACCCCGTGCGAGGTCTCCCTACGAGCAGATACGGATGGTCCGCTCACGGCTCAGGTGCGACTTGTCATGGACGGGTTCGACACGGGTACGTTCAATGTGCGGTACCAGAAGGGCTCCCACGTGCCGGTTCACGGCAAGCTGGCTCGAACCACCGATCTCCGCGCGGTCGTCCACGTGACGAGCGACCCGTCGGGCGCAAAGATTTTGCTGAACGGTGCGGACACAGGCAAGACCACCCCCGCCGACATCAGCGTCCCTGCCACTCTCGATGGAAGCAAGCTGGCCCATATCACCCTCCAACTCACCGGCTATGCGGACGGCAGCTACGATGCGAAACCGACTGTCGGCCAGACGAGCGACGTCGGAGGAACTCTCAGCCCTACCATCGCCTCGAACGGCGCACCAATCCTCAAGACCGACCCAAAGATGCCGGAAGACCAAAAGAAGGCGATCGCCGGCCTTCAGCAGATTCTCGATCGACTTAGCGCAGACTTTCAGAGCGGAATAACGAAGGAGAAGAACGGCCGCAGCGTGCTCCTTCACGACAACGGGGTACGCAGCTACGTCCGCGAGTTCGACGAGACCGACTCGATGGGTGCCAAGAACCTCACCCAGAAATACGCGCACGCCTTCCGAACAGCCCTCGCCGATTGGACGATGGTGCATATGGACGAGGAAAAGGGCGGAATCGTTATCCTCTGCACCTATCGGCTCGAAGGCTACGAGATCACCCTGGAATCCACGAAGCACGAGAGAGAGGGCTTGCCGAGCGTTCCGATCCGCGGAATCCCCATTCACATCAATCGAGCAAGCGAGTGGACGATGAAGCTAACAGTCTTGAAGCGCGAGTAATCGCCGCGTTTTTAGAGCGCGGCGACAAATCGCAGCTCTTCCGCTCAGGACTAATGCGAGATGTGAGAGCGCGAGGTTCCGTCCGAGCCAAATCTGAAACAAGGCGCGAAGGGTCAGAATAGGGCGATGGCCCGTATAGAGACAATCCTCGAAGCGATTGAGGAGATCGCGCCAAGGCGCTTCGCGTTCGATTTCGACCATATTGGCTTGCAGGTAGGCGATCCCTCCGCCAATGTGGACACAGCGGTGGTGAGCCTCGACCGGTCGCTGGCCGCGATCGAATTCGCAGAACAACACAAGGCCCAACTCCTGCTTTCCCACCATCCGCTCATCTGGGACCCGTTGAAATCCCTGGACGAACGCCGCCATTGCGAGAAAGGCGCTACGCGCTTAGTAAGAGCCGGAATCAATTTCATTGCGGCACACACGAACTGGGATTGCGCTCGGGGCGGTATTAACGATAGCCTTGCATCGAGGCTTGGCCTTGAGGATGTCAAGCCATTTGGCTCCGCCGCCGGCGTGGCGATTGTGAAACTTATCGTCTTCGCCCCCGAGGAATTCGTCGAGAAGATCATAGAGGCGGTCTCCGAAGCTGGGGCGGGAAGGATCGGCGACTACTTCCGATGCGCCTACATGCTACGTGGCGAGGGCACGTTTGTGCCCGGCGCGGACACGCATCCCGCGATCGGCAAACCCGGCGAAAAAGAAGTCGTCCCCGAAGTCCGATTTGAGATGCTCCTCCCGGAAGAGAAGCTATCTGCCGTCACACGAGCCCTACGCACCGCGCACCCCTACGAGGAACCGGCTTACGACGTCGTGCGCCAGGTTCCCAGCTACGAGCAGCCCGTCGGCCGCCTGGGCCGGTTGGACGCGCCCCGTTCATTAGCCGACTTCGCTGCGCAGGTAGGGACCCAGTTAGCTACCAGCGCCTGGGTCTGGGGTGATCCCGCCGCCAAGGTAAACAAGGTCGCCGTCGTTGGCGGAGCCGCCGACGGTGAATGGATGAACGCTCGTAACGCGGGTGCCGACGTCCTCGTAACCGGTGAGGTGAAACAGAACGTCGCCCTCGAGGCGAGTGAGAGCGGGCTCGCAATTATTGCCGCGGGCCACTACGCCACGGAACAGCCGGGATGCGCTTGGCTCCGTGACCGAATGGCAAAGGCCGTGCCCGGGGTCGAGTGGCTCCTGTTCGAACCCTTACCCGGAAAGGGAGGGAGGCCCCTTTAAATCAGATTTCCACGCGCCGCGGAGGACGCTCCGAGGTGGCCAGCGGGAGGACTCTCCGATACTCCTCGAGAGCCAGGGCTTGATCTACCGTGCGCCCCCGAAGCTCGTCGATCTGGGCTTGCATGTGCCCCAATCGGGCGTCTGAATTCTGGTTAACCTTTCCGTGAACAAGCTCCGCCATCTTTCGCTGGTGCGAAAGGAGCAACCCCACGATCGGCAGCACCACGACCAGTCCGAAACCGATCGCCATTCCCGCGAGCGCTTCAATATCGATAAAGCCGAAGTTCACGCCATGTAGAATACAACGCCTACGCTGGACACCGGGCCGTTTGGCCCGCCAACTGAGAAAGATGAAGCGGATCGAAGCCTATCTGCGAATGAACAAGGTCGAGGAAGTGAAGCAGGCCATGGAAGACGCCGGCATCGCGGGCATGACCGTCGAGCACGTGCGCGGCTATGGTCGTCAATTCGGCCGCACCGACAAATACCGCGGCTCGACCTACGCCGTGAACTTGCTCCCGAAAGCCAGAATCGATGTCGTCGTGAAAGACGAGGACGCCGAGGAGGCCATTCGAATCTTCGTCGAGACCTCCCAAACGGGCGAAATCGGCGACGGAAAGATCTTCGTCAGCGAAGTGATAGAGGCGGTGCGCATCCGCACTGGCGAGCGAGGCGATGCAGCGCTGAGTTGATGCCGGTAGGCCATACTTCGCGCATGAGGCGCAACTTCGCTCTCCTCTCTTGTTTGATCCTGACGATCAATTGCGTGGTCGCGCAGGACACAAAAGCTGCGAAAGTGCATGCTGCGGCTGCTGCTTATCTAGCCCTCGGTAAAGTGCCTGGGTTTACCGTGGCCGTTGGCGAGAACGGCAAAATTGTGTACTCCGAAGGATTCGGGCTGACCGACATCGCTCGGGGGCTCCCCGCCAAGCCAAATTCTATCTACCGATTGGCGTCGGTATCGAAACCCCTGACGGCGCTCACCGTTATGC
>JBBSFL010000292.1:0-3157 GCA_038238735.1 Fimbriimonadales bacterium
ACCCCAATCCGGAACGGCGCGGCTGCCCCGGAGCCGAGATTCTTGATAACCTTGCGGCTCGATCAGCGAGGTTCGAGGATATCGAGGAGGATCAGCACTGGAAGCATGTGACGCACTGCGCACCGTGTTACGGGGAGTACCTCGATTTGCGGCAATCGTGTCGGCTTGGTGAGGAAACCAGAGTGCGTCGCGAAGTGCGGTAACCCTGAGCGCACAGTCGATTTGTAGACGATCACGGTTCTGGCCGACCGCACGAGGATTAGCAGCGGCGCAATGGAAGGCGGCACAGGCAATTTCTGCCTTGGTACCCAGTCCCTTATCGATGGTGCGTAACGAATCGAATTCCGACCATTATCGCTACACCCAGCAGTAATAACAGAATCGCGACAACCCTTCGCCGTATGGTCGTAGATCGTCTTGCCGCTACGACCGTCGATCTAAGGGCCTCCGCCTCGCTCTCGGCTTGGCGAACATCCGCTTCGCTCGGTCCGCCATCAAGTTTACGATCATGGATCAAACGCAATGCGGCGGCTTGACCTGCCTTCAAGAGAAACTCCGCTTCGGTCGCGGTTAGCGTGAAGTCCAGCGTGGAAATGGGCCGGGGATCGATTACTACCACGCTATCAGCATGCGCATCGACAACGGCCAGTTCGTCACCGCCGATCCAGATGTCCAGTAGTTCGGCGAAGACTGTCCTCGTCTTCCGGAATCCCAGGGGGGGACCGAGATACAGGGCGAGAAATGGTCTCCCAGGGTTGTCGGCCAAGAACTTGGCCACGGGGAAGTTGTTCCTCATGCCCCCGTCATAGACCCGCTTTTGCTCGATCATCATCGGGCGAAAGAAGAACGGAATGGACATGCTGCATCTGGTGGCGAATGCCGCGTCAACATTCTTGTTCAACCCTCGTGATGCAAATACGACAGTCCCGTCACCGGGACTACACGCGTAAAGTACGGCCTCATTCAAATGTTGCATCTCAATACGGCCCATCGCGGTGATCTTTTCGCCGAGGAGACCTCTGATCCAGCGCTCGAAGGCGTCGCCGCTGTAGAGTCCATATGTAGTGAGGAGGTTCCAAATGGATCGAAGGCGCGATGCGTCGAGAAACGTCCCGAAGTTGGTTCCACGGAGGACGTCCCGTAATTCGATTGGCCTGTACCCGGCCGCCAACAGGACGGACGCGATCGCACCGGCTGAGGCACCAGCGAAAACATCGAAAGAGAAGTACTTTTCTAGCTCCAGAAGCGCACCCGCAAAAGCGAGGCCCTTAACGCCACCGCCCTTCATGATCAAGGCATATGGATATTGCCCGCTAACAACTTCCCGCATAGCCTTCAGAGCCTGACGTTGTTGCGGAGACGTACCCTTGTCTAGCTCGGCCATGCAAGAATCGCAAATCTTCCCAGAATACATGGACGCTTTGATGTCGGGCTTGTACAGTTTCTTGTGAAAGTAGCAGTCTTTTCGCGCCGGATCGTTGTGCGAGCGCAGATCAGGCTTCACGAAACTGAGCGCGTATCGAACCAGATAGTAGGCGATGTAGCGCTTGGGGTCGCTCACGAACTGGACATGACCGAAGAGAGTCGCTACGGCGAAGCCGTCCTGAGCGTTTAGCGATCCGAAGAGGTTTGCGAGGGTGTCTGACGAAAGAGGCCGGTCTAAGAAGCCCAGAATGAGGGGATGTTGACCCCCGGCTTTTGTGCGGTAGGCCTGCATGAATGCCCAAACGTCCTTTGTCGCATAACGGTCTCTCTGAAACGTCAGACCTTCGAGGCGGTTTGTCTCTGGAATCGTTATAAAGCGGAACTCACTCTGGATGCCATTGAGCAAGCGGATCGCGGCGGAAATGTCGCTGTACAAGTCCGCCCCGATGCTTATCACTTCAATGTTCATGAGGACTCACCGAACCTATCGGGATTGCACGATGAGAAACGGATCGTCGTCACTGATCTCTTGGTTCGTGGAGGCGTCGACGGCACGCACACCGTACTTGTACTCGCCCGGTTGTTGCGCTTCGCCGGCATCGATTACCCCAGCGTGCGCGGCGTCGTTCTCAGAGCCACCCTCGGTCGTCAGCTTCCAGGAATGTTCCTTGAACGGGCTGCCGCGGCTGAAATATACCTGCCACTCAATCGACTTCACGCCGCTGGCACCAGCGCGGATGACCCACCGTACCGTTTCTCCCAAGGCAACAACGGCGCGCTCGGGTTCGGTCCGTGTGCGTCCCACGATTCCCGTTATTTCGATAACCATAGCGTTCCTTTCGAATCACCACCATTCTAAACACTCGAATCGATTCGAGCCTTTGGCTCTGGGAAGAAGGGCCTGATCGACCCAAGCGGTTTTCAGGACTCTCCACGGGCGGCGCCGGACCAGAGGGGCGGTTCGCCAAGATGCCCATCCATTGCGAGCGACCAGAAATACTCTGGCTTCGACATGAATTGCTGGAGCGTTGAAAGAACGGAGGTTCTCTCGTCTGTCGGCGATTGACAAAGACAGTGGCGATCTGTCATCGCTTTTGCGAGCAAGTAAAGTCCCGACGCGTCGTATTGTCTCCCGGAAGATGTTTGCCTTAGGGCGACGGAGTCCACGTAGTCGATCATTAGCTGTGGGTCCTCCTCGGTCTTGCCAGAAGACACGAGAATCGCCTGGTACTGCACAATCACTTCGTGCGGCAAGTAGTCGACTAGGGCTTCAAGCGTTGGTGAAAGTGCAAGGCTTTTTGCAGGAGCATCAGCCACAATCCCCGCAACACTAAGGGACCAATCGGCAAGTAGCTGAAGGGGATCGTTCTTCAAAACGAGTTGTGCAATTCGGTCGGAGGCGTAGTCTATATCTTCGTGGGAGCACGGGAAAGACACGCTCGGATAGCTAGTGACTGCTTGGCGCGCGGGGATTAGTTGTCCAAGCGGTGCCAGTTGCTCGGCAATTGCGCCCACGCTGTCGGGATCAGGTTGCCATTGGAAGGCTCCGCGTTGATGCCAAATCCTTGTTGCGAAGCTGGGCGGTAACATGGCCTGCGATTTGGCCTCCGGGTGAATGGCCCTGATATACACTCGGCCCGTTCGTTCAACTAGGGCTTCGGAACTCACATCGAGCCGATGGGTAGCAAAACAAGCGGCCACAACGGGGTCCCAGGTCCAATCAATCAGGTTC
>JBBSFL010000293.1:0-3136 GCA_038238735.1 Fimbriimonadales bacterium
AGGCGTGTCCACCTGGATGCCATCGAGCGCCAAGTAGCCCAGCAGGTTGTCGGTTTCGTTGGGCGTCTTCGGCAAAGGGATGCCCGTCGGGCGGTGGTGGGCCCGTCGCAACCCATCCATTCCGACGATCTTTTTCACGCCGGCAATCTTGAAAAAGAGGGCGTCGCGCGACATTTGACGCGGAGTCCGTGCGTCGGTGGGCAGGTAAGCCATCACCTGGAGGCGGCTCTTCCGCAGCTCTCGCAACGCCGCCCAGATCTTGGTGAAGGATCGCGCGCCTTCGATATCGTAAGCCACGACCCGGTCGTAAAACAGCCCGTCCCTCAGGATGTCCGTGGACTGCGCCAGCGTTCCGACTTGGCGGCGCTTGCTCAGAAGCGTGATCTCGGCGTCGGCGAAGTACTTGCGAATCGTCCAGAGCGCGGGCAACGCGACCACCATGTCGCCGAGGTGGCCGATCCGAAAAATGCCTACGCGCGACAGATTGCGATCCAAATTACTCGGTCCTCGCCTTGAACGGAGCCTCGATCATCGGGATCAGATCGAGATACTCGGAAACACCCTCTTCGAGCGTTCGCATTTCCGACGTATATCCAAGAGATCGAAGTTTGGTCAGATCGGAGGCCGTGTTGAATTGGTACCTATCCACGAGCGAATCGGGGAACGGGATGTATTCGACCAACCCCTTACCAAGCTTCGACACAACGATCTCCGCCAGCTCTTTGAAGGTACGCGTGCCCCCACTGCCTGCATTCACGACCGTGACGCGAGGCGTTCCGTTCAGGAAGAACAGATTTAGATCGACGAGGTCCTTCACGTAGATGAAGTCGCGCCGCTGTCCGCCCGGCCCGTACTTGCCGATAGCGCCGAAAATCTTGGCCTGGCCCGTTTCTTGAACCTGCTTGGCTAACTGGTAGACCATCGAAGCCATCTTGCCTTTGTGCCCCTCATAGGGACCATAGACGTTGAAATAGCGCAGACCCACGACGGTGGATGCGGCGTTCGCGGCGACAGTTCGGACGTATTGGTCGAAGGCCAACTTGGAGTAGCCGTAGATGTTGAGCGGTGCCTCGGTACCGTCATCCTCGCGAGCCACATCGACGTGGCCGTACGTGGCGGCGCTAGAGGCGTAGACGAACGGAACCCGCTGTTCGAGCGCGTAGTGGAGTAGCTCCTTCGAATACTCGAAGTTGTTATCCATCATGTAGTGGCCGTCGTACTCCATCGTGTCGGTGCAGGCGCCCTGATGGCAGATCGCCCGAATCCCCGCTGGCAGCGTTCCCCGGCGGAGGCGCTCGCGAAACTCCGCTTTAGGAAGGTAATCGGTGAATCGTGTGCCGACCAGATTGCGATACTTATTGCCGACCTTCAAGTTGTCGACGATGAGCACGTCGCTCTCGCCGCCCGCGTTAAATGCGCGCAAGATGTTGTTGCCGACAAAGCCGGCGCCGCCTGTGAGGATGATCATTCGGAAGAACCCATTTTTGGCATCGCGCCTTCGGATGCGAGGCTCGTCGTGCTCAGCCCCTTGAGAAGCGGAATCAGCTTGACTTCTCCGCCATAACCTTCAACAATTTCCCTGCCAACGACCTCGCCCTTCGAATAATCGTCGCCCTTCGCGAGGATGTCCGGCAGGATCAAATGTAATATTCGGTTCGGTGTGTCTTCTCCGTAGACTACGATCGCATCGACGACCTCCAAAGCGGAAAGCACGGCGATCCGATGTTCCTCGTCCATGAGGGGCCGGCCGGCTCCTTTGAGACGGCGAACGGAGTCGTCGGAATTGATCGCGACGATCAGCTTGTCGGCCTCGGCGGCGGCTCCCTCCAGAAGCCGAACATGGCCCGCGTGGAGGAGATCGAAGAAGCCGTTTGTCAGGGCGATGCGCAACCCGCGCCGCCGCCAGGCGTCGGCGATGTCCTGCAGGTCTTCCAGGTCGAAGACTTTCCGGTGGCTGTCCACTCTCCCGGCGGCCTGAACCGCCAGCAGGAGATCATCGCGCTGGATGGGGGTCGAACCGAGTTGGGCCACTACCTCGGCGGCGGCCAAATTGCTCAGGACGAGCGCGTCGTGAAGAGACAGGCCCGAGCCCAGGGCGCAGACCATGGTCGCCAAGACAGTATCGCCCGCACCGGAAACGTCGAACACTTCCCTTGCCTGGGCAGGGACTTCGACATTTTCCGCGGCGGTTACGGCGGTGATTCCTTGAGCGCCCATCGTCAGGGCGACGAACTGTAACCCGAGCATCTCGCGCAGCTTTCCCGCCGCGGCGACGATGTCATTGCCCCAGTTCATCTTTTCGGCCAGGAGGGCAAGCTCCCTACGGTTGGGCTTTATCGCAGTCGCGCCGGCGTACTTGTCGAAGTCCAGCCCTTTTGGATCCACGTAGAGCGGGATCGAGTGATTTTTCGCGATTCCCCCCAGCCCTTCGCAGAGCCCGGTGGACGCGACGCCCTTTGCGTAGTCGGAGAGAACGATCGCGCCAATCCTTCGATGTGTAACCAAGCCCTCGATCCGGGCCAATAGCTCCGTGTCGAGTGCCGATTCTGCGGTGTCGCAGTGCTCTTCATCGACGCGGAGAAGCTGCTGGTGCTCGCCAAAGATTCGCGTTTTTGTACTCGTACAGCGTCCCGGGTCGGACACTATTGCCGTCACATCGATTCCCGAGGAGGTTGCCAAAGCGCGCATCTCAACGGCGTCTGCATCGTCTCCGACGTAACCAGCCAGAAAGCATTTCGCGCCAAGGTGGACGAAGTTGTTCGCCACGTTTGCGGCGCCGCCGAGGGAGCAGCTCCGTCTATCCAGCTTCACGACAGGTACGGGGGCCTCCGGAGACACCCGCGAAACCGAGCCCCACAGGTATCGATCCAGCATCAAGTCCCCAACGACTAGAAACGAAAGCCGCGGAAAACCATGAAGGATCGCTGCCTTTGCGGCCGATGTGTCGAGCACGCCTTATTCTGATGCCTAACCGGGGATGATGCAAGGGCGGCGGCTGTGACCGAGTTGAGCAGATGATGGAAGTGATGGAATTGAATCAACCAGCGCTGACTCGGTCGTCTTCACCTTCCGCTCGATTCCATCACCCAATCAGTTTCATCAGAAACTCAATAAGCTCCCTTGCCCTTCAACACCG
>JBBSFL010000294.1:0-3059 GCA_038238735.1 Fimbriimonadales bacterium
CCAAGGCTTCCTTGGCCTCCTCGACCGCCGAGGGCCGGACTGCGGCGAGCTTTGCGAAGAACGGCGAGATACGTTTCTCTCCGCCAGCGGCGAGGGGAGGAGGAGGCAAATACCGCGCGCCGGACACCACCGGACGGATCGACTTGTTCGCCCCGACCACCTTGGCCGCAGCCATTACTCGCTTATCCGGACCCACCAGAATCAAGTTCGAGTGCTTCCCCATGATCTCTGCGATCAGGCGGTGTTCCCCGCTCGGATGAATGATGGCGATCTCCATCACCCGATCGAGATCGATCTGCCGAATCGAAGTCACGCGACCCCCTTCCAGGCGCGCCCGCAACGCCTCGAGGAATCCCGGCGGCTTGGAGAGGGTGCCAGGCCGTCGCGTCACGAAATACGCTCGTGCGAAAACGGCGTGGCAATTGAGCAGCAAGAAAGCCTCACGGCCGTTTGCGTAGATGCTCAGCCCAATCGTCGTCTCGTCGGGCTGCACGATGCGCTGAACCTTGCCATCCACGAACTCCTGCGCCTCGGCAACGACCGCCGCAAGGGTTAGCGCATCATAAGGGATTCTCACCCCTTATGATGGCCCGAACGGCTAGCTCTCCCAGGTCACAGTCGGAAGCTCGTTAGGAACCACGACATTGTCGTGCCGTGGCACGACTCGCACTGTGTAACCTTGATGGCCGGGCCGCAAAGCCCCGATCTCGCCTTCGAAGACGAATTTGCCGTCGTCTTGCCCCGTTTGCTGGAGATCGACCGCCTTTGCATCGAGCAACTCGCGGTTTGGTCCAATCTTCCCGACGACCGCTTGAACTCGGACCTCATCAGAGCTCAGAGCCCCGAGTGCGATTGCCACCCGGATATGAATCGACTTTCCTAGCGCGGTGCTCCGTCCGGCATCGTCGCTGACGTGCTGAATTGAAAGGTGCGGCCAAGCATCTTGAATGCGTCGCCGCCAGGCAAGAGCTTCCCGTGCGGGCGCGAGACCGTCCGCTCGCAACCGTCCGAATGCCTCCGACGCAGGCATGTAGAACTCCTCCGTGTACTCCCGAACCATGCGATGAGTCGAGAAATAGGGAGCCAAGGTCGCGATCGACCGCTTCATCATCGCGAGCCACTGGGTGGGTAAGCCGTTGTCCACTCGGTGATAGAATTTCGGCGCGATTTCGCTTTCCAAAAGGGCGTAAAGAGCTTGGCTGTCGAGCCAATCCTGCTGGCCGATATCGGCCAACTCGCTACGATCTCCGATCGCGAATCCGAGATCCGGCTCGTAGCCCTCATCCCACCATCCGTCGAGGATCGAACAGTTCAATCCACCGTTTGGCACGACCTTCATGCCGCTTGTGCCGCTGGCCTCCATGGGTCGGCGAGGATTGTTCAACCAAAGGTCCACGCCTTGGACTAGGTGCCGCGCGACCTCCATGTCGTAGTCCTCGAGGAAGACCATACGGAGCCGTCCACCCTCGTGGTTTATGAAATGGACTAGCTCCTGGATGAGATTCTTGCCCCCGTCGTCGCGCGGATGGCTCTTGCCGCTGATGACGATCTGGATTGGACGCTCCGCGTGATTCAGGAGGCGAAGCAGCCGCTCCTTCTCCGTAAGCATGAGGGATGCCCGCTTATAGGTGGCGAAGCGCCGGGCGAATCCGATTGTGAGGACGCGGGGATCGAGGATGTTGCCTACGGAGCCGAACTCGGCGTGGCCCCTCGTCCGGCGGTCGAGATCGGTCTGTAGCCGGCGGCGGATGTAGCGCACCAACTCTCCACGCGAGTCCTCGCGAGAGAGCCACAGGTCTTGGTCGGGAATGGCGTACGCACGGGCCCAGCTCTCAGGATTTCCGGGGTCCGCTCGCCAGGCGTCGCCCAGGTGCTCGTCGAAGAGCCTCGACATGCGCCGACTGATCCACGTGTGGGTGTGAATTCCGTTGGTGACGGCCCGAATCGGGACTTCTTCCTCGGGATAGCCAGCCCACCTCGACTGGAACATCCCGCGCGTAACCTTGGCGTGAAGTTTGGCGACTCCGTTGACGTGGTTCGCGTTCTCCATCGCTAGCACCGCCATGTTGAATGGGTCGGTCGGGCTTTCGGGGTCCATGCGCCCCAGCTTCAAAAACTCGGGAAAGGGCAAACCGGTCGCCATGACCGCCTTGCCGACGTACTTTTCGAGCAGTTCCTGGGAGAATAGGTCGAAGCCCGCGGGGACCGGCGTGTGGGTTGTAAAAACGTTGCCGTTGACGATGACCTGCCGGGCGGTGCCGAAGTCGCAATTCTCCTTCTGCATGAACTGTCGGATACGCTCCAATGAGAGAAAGGCCGCGTGTCCCTCGTTCATGTGGCAGACCGTGGGATCAATGCCTACCGCGCGAAGCGCGCGCATTCCACCGATCCCCAGGATCATCTCCTGGCGGATGCGCATCTCCTCGTCGCCGCCGTAGAGGGTGTCGGTGATCGTCTGATCGCCCGGGGCATTTTCCAAAACGTTGGAGTCGAGCAGGAAGAGGGAAACACGACCCACTTCTGCTCGCCAGACCTGGCACGTCACGTCGCGATCGGGCAGCTCGATGTCGATCCGGACGGGCTGGCCGTCCTCGCCGCGCATGAGGGTCAGCGGCATCTCATAGAAGTCGTATTGAGGATAGATCTCTTGCTGCCAACCGTCGAAATTCAGTCTCTGGCGGAAGTAGCCGCGGTTGTAGAGAAGGCCGACGCCGACGAGGGGAATGCCGAGATCGCTGGCCGCTTTCAAATGATCCCCGGCAAGCACTCCCAAGCCGCCCGAGTAGATTGGAAGCCCCTCCGTGATTCCGAACTCAGCGCAGAAGTAGGCGATCTTCGTCTTATCGCGCTCGCCCGGAAAGGCCCGATCGAACCAGGTTTCGGCAGCAAGATAGTTATCCAAATCGGCCCCGAGGCTCTTCGCCTTCGCTAGAAATGCGTCGTCGCGTTGCAGGCGTTCGAGCTTCTCGGCAGAAAGGCTGTGAAGAAATGCGACGGGATTGTGGTTGCTCGCATCCCAAAGATCTCGATCGATCGAGCGAAAAAGGTCGCGGGTCGGC
>JBBSFL010000295.1:0-3054 GCA_038238735.1 Fimbriimonadales bacterium
AGCTTCGCTGCAGACTAGCCTGGAACGCGCCTCGGCACTGGCGGAGGCGCTTTTCTTTGTGCGGGCATTCTGGATGCGTAGGTTGACTTTTTCTTCCGCTGAATACATATAGCTAAGAAGCTCGTCGTCCTGCCCCACAAGTCTAAATTCCCAAAAACCGCCGGGAATTTGGGGAAATATTTGGGAATTTAGGAGGTTTCTGACACCTAAAGTCGGGAATTTCTGACCGCTCAGGTTCAATTAAGCCGCGAGAAACGCGGAAATTGTGAAGCCGGAAATGAGTCGGGAATTTGGGAATCCATGAATTCGCGACGTGAACGCGCCGGAAGTAAACTGAGCGGCCCGGATGAAGACCACCATCGTCACCGCTATACCGTACGTCAACTCCACGCCGCACATCGGCACGGTGATGACGACGCTGGGCGGGGACATCACGGCCCGCTACCACCGGATGCTAGGCGAAGATGTCTTCTATGTCGCGGGCACCGATGAGAATGGGCTGAAAATTAAGGAGGCGGCGGAGGCGGCGGGGGAAGAGGTGCATGCCTTCGTCGATCGCATCTCGGGCCGTTTCATCGAGATTTTCGACCGCTTCGACATGCGCTACGACGCCTTCGTCCGAACCGCTGGCCCAGAACATGCGGCGGCCTCCCAGGAGCTCTTCCGGCGACTGCAGGCTAACGGCAACATCTACTCGGGCACCTATGAAGGCTGGTACGACGTCTCGACGGAGACCTTCTTCAAGGAGGCGGAACTCGTCGAAGGGAAGTCGCCGGACGGCAACGAGGTTCGGTGGGTCAGTGAGACGAACTACTTTTTCAAGCTTTCCGCCTTCGAGGAGCGCTTGCTTCGAGCCTACGAGAGCGGGGAAATTCGAATCATCCCGGAGTCCCGACGTAACGAGGTTCTCTCGTTCATCAAGCAAGGCTTACGCGACGCCGCGGTCTCGCGGTCGAACCCCGGATGGGGAATCCCCGTGCCCGGCGACGAGTCGCAAGTCATCTACGTCTGGTTCGACGCCCTGATCAACTACCTCACGGCGACCGGCTGGCCGGCCGACGGCTGGGAAGACAAGTGGCCGCCGATCGTGCAGTGGCTGGGCAAGGACATCCTAACTCGCTTCCACGCCACCCTCTGGCCCGCGATGCTGATGGGCGTCGGCCTGCCCGTGCCGAAGGCCCTGGCGGTGCACTCCTGGGTGCTGATGGGCGGGGAGAAGCTGTCCAAGTCCAAGGGAAATATCGTCGCGCCCTTGGAGTTGGCGGCCGACCTTGCTTTGCGGTCTGGCTGCACCGACCAAGTGGCGATCGACGCCGTGCGCTATTTCGAAGCGGCGATCATGCCGTTCGAGAACGACACGACCTTCACCTACGAGGATTTCGACAAGCGCTACAACAGCGACTTGGCCAACGACCTAGGGAACGCGCTGAACCGGTCTTTGGCGATGGCGGCCAAGTTTGTTTCCGGCGAAGTGCCGGACGGCGACTGCGAGCCGGAAGCGATGGACGCGATCTCGGCGGCGCGGGGTTTGTACGAGGGCGCGATGCTGGATTTCCGCCTGGACCACGCCGCTGACGCGGCAATCAATCTGATCCGGTTTCTCAACAAGTACATCGACACCCGAGCGCCGTGGTCCCTGGCAAAGAACGGCGATCCGGCCTTGGCGGGAGTTTTGCGGTCGATGCTGCTTTGCCTTCGGGCCGCCGAGGGGTTGTTCCGACCCTTCATGCCGACGGCTTGCGACGCGATTGCCGCCCAACTCGGCCTGGCACCCGTAACGGAATGGGACCAGATCGGCACGCCCGGGTCGCTGCCCGCGGGGACCAAGCTGTCCCCACCGCAGCCGATTTTCCCCAGGCTCGACCTAAAGAGTGGCTCGACCGCCCCGGTCGAGCGTACTGAGGGCGCCCCGCCCTCCGATCCGCCGACTCCTAAAGCCAAAGAGAAGAAAGTAGAAAAAATGGAAACCGCACCCGCAGAGATCACCATCGAAGACTTCCTCAAGGTCCAGCTGAAAGTCGCCCGCGTCTTCGAAGCCGAGCCGCTCGAAGGCAGCGACAAGCTGATGAAGCTCCAGGTTGTGATCGGCGAGGAAAGGCGCCAGATCATCGCCGGAATCCGCGCTGGCTACACGCCCGAAGACCTTATCGGCCGCCAGGTTGTGGTCGTCGCCAACCTGAAGCCCGCCAAGCTGCGAGGCGCGGATAGCCAGGGCATGCTGCTTGCTGCGGTCGACTCAGACGGCAAGGCGATCCTGCTACAGCCGGACCGCGAGACGCCCGAAGGCGCGACCGTCCGCTAGGCTGGCTTTATCGTGATTTCCCGGCTCGGCTTCGCGGCCGTGGGCGCCACAGGCGAGTCCTCGTACTCCTTCTGCGCGCCGGGCGGGTTTGCGCGGCGGTAGTCGACGACTCCGATCCGACCGCTCCGATAAATCTTAATCTGGGTGAAGCCGAAGAATGTTCCGGTCTTCGGCTTCCAAGTGTCTTCCAGCTTGCTGCCGCCGTTGCCCGCGATCACCTGCCACTTACCCGGCGCGATCGCCTGCAGATCCCAGGCATGGATGTGCGCGCACGACCAAAGTCGGAACTTCTTGTTCGATTTCAGCAGGCGCAAGGTGTCCTTAAGCTGCGTTGGCCGGATGGTGCTGAACGGGTCTTCTGGGTCGATGGAGACGACGGGGCGGTGCGCGAAGATGAAGGTATCGCGAATGTCTGGGTTCGCGTCGGCTTTGGCCAAGTCGCGGCGCAGCCAATCAAATGGAATCCAGGCGATCGGCGGTTGCCCGGTTTTCGCGTCCTTCTCGTTGGTCAGGGTGTCGCTGTTGAGAACGATGTAGTGCTCCCCGTTTCGATCGAAAGAGTAGCTGAGTTTGCTCTGATCGTCGACGACGTCGCCGTCGCCCGCCTTCGGGCCGTTGCCCGCGTATTTCTGAAACGGCGGGTTCTGGGCTAGCCATTCCATCCAAATGCGATCGCAGGCAGGATTGCAATATTCCTCCTTCACGCCCGGCGATTCACGCTTCCAAAGCAGCTCGTGGTTCCCGGCGATCGG
>JBBSFL010000296.1:0-3052 GCA_038238735.1 Fimbriimonadales bacterium
CTCGATGCGGCGATTGCTTGCCTTCAAACGTGTTCTGGAGGGAGCCGCGGTGTCGGACAAGTCGGCGACACAGACCGTCTTGAGAGCCCCATGGGGCGATGGGAAGATCAGCTTCCTTTCGCCGAACTCCTCGACCAACTGAACGGGCAGGGACTCCTCCGCCGTGACCAATGCGGTTGGAATATCTTCGGTCGTCCAGGGGATCTCACCCTGAGAGGGCAGGTCGGCGTTTTGGAACAAGGCGATCGGCCGCGTCATCCCCGACGTGTCGAACTTCGAAGCGATTCGCTTCAAACTTGAATTCAGGATACGCTCGCCGATCTCCGCGATCTTCGCATAGTCGCGGTCGCTGTCCTCGTAGACCTCCCGCACGGACGAGCCGGGGATGATGTCGTGAAACTGGTTGAGTAGCACGAGCTTCCAAGCCTCTTCGAGCTGCGCGGCCGGGTAGACGGATGGGAAATCTTCCGTGAAGCAGGAAAGAAGCTCGGCGTCGCGTAGGAGGAATTCACTGACCCGATTGCCCTTCTTGTTCGCGGCCTGGCTGGTGTAAGTGCCTCGGTGAAACTCGGCGTACAGCTCGCCGACCCAAGTCATCAGATCCCGGCTCCGGGCCTTGGCCTCCTTGAAGAAGCTAAGGGCGGTGCGATTGGAAGTGATTTCCGGAAAATCCGGGGCCATGCGGGCCCGGCGCAGGAATTCCAAATTGCGCTCGGTGGGTCCACCGCCTCCGTCGCCAAAGCCGAAGACATAAAGCGACATGTCGCTCCGCGCCTGGTCTCGATGGGTTTTCACGGACTGGACGATCTGGGTCGGCTCGCAATTTGCGGTGTAGGTGTCCGCGGGCGGGAAGTGGGTCCAGACTCTTGTCCCGTCGATTCCTTGCCACCAGAACGTGTTGTGGGGAAACTTATTGGTGTCGTTCCACGAGATCTTTTGAGTCAGGAAGTAATCGATGTTGCACTTCGCTAAGATCTGGGGCAGCGCGGCGGCGTAGCCGAAGACGTCCGGCAGCCACATGTCCTGCGTCTCGTAGCCGAGTTTGTCTCGGAAATAGCGGCGCCCGTAGAGGAACTGCCGCACGAGCGACTCCGCGCCGGTCAGGTTGCAATCAGCCTCGACCCACATCGAGCCAACCGGTTCCCACTGGCCTCGCGCAATGGCTTGCTTGACTCGCTCGAAGAGCTCTGGATATTCCTTCTCGAGCCACTCGTATTGGCTCGCCTGCGAATGGGAGAAGACGTACTCGGGATAGCGCTCCAGAAGGGCGAGTTGGGTCGCTGTCGTGTGGGCCATCTTTTTGCGGGTGATGTCGAGCGGCCAGAGCCACGCCGTATCCAAATGGGCGTGGCCCACCGGCACGATTTGATGCTTCAGCTCGCCGGGGAGGCTCCCCACCGCGTCTCGAATGAGCTTCCGACCTCTGGCGATGGTGTCTCTATTAGCGGGATCGTAGACATTGACTACATCATTCAGCGCGCGCAGGATCGTCGCGAATGTCGGTACCGCTGGCTCGACCGCATCAAGAAGGAGGAGGCAGAACTCGACGTCGTAGGCAAGGTCCTTTAGGTCGCCATCGATTGCGACGATCGCCGCCTCCTGAACGGCCTCCACCTGTTGCTCGCGCGGGAGCTCCCGAATATGGACTCGACACTGCGGGTTTCGCGTGTAGCATTGGACGAGCAAATCGATCTTCTTCGGATCGCCGAGAAAGTCGAGAGGAAGTACCTCGTGCTCGTGATCGATGCCGCAAATTGGCGAATTCCCTTGCCAAACCGTTCTCTCGCCGCCTACCTCGGCGATCAGGCCAAGTTGCATGCCCTCGGGGGCAGCTGGAATTGCCCCGCTCAAGCGGAACCAAAAAGTTTGATACGCGGGGCCGTAGCCAAATCCCTTTTGGACAGGCTTCCAAGGACCTGCCTTGGCTTTCGCCGCATCCGCATGAGGAATTTCGCAGACTTCGATGGCGAGATCTCCCAGCTTCTTGCTTAGGCGTGGCTGAAGGTCTTCCTTCAAAAACATTCGGGCGCGTGAGCGCGTGATCTCGGAGTGCTTGAGCATGTGAAGGTGCGATTTTACTGCCCATGGATCGAACCATTCGTTTAAACGGAGAGTTATTCGGCAGATAAACTTGGGCCGTGTTGCTTCCTTTCGTTACGCCTGTCACGTTCGCCTCGGGAGAGTCCCAAGTGGTGGCCTCCGAGGCCGCGAAAGCGCTTGGCTGGAGCTACTCATACGATCGAGTAACCGAACTGGCGGTCGTAGGGGGCCACGCCGTCGATCCCGGCTTGCCGAGGCTATGGGATGGTAGCTATCTGCTTCCACTGCGAACTCTGGTCGCTTGGGGCGCTCGTCGCGAAGGCAACTCGTTCGTCAGCGGCAAGCGAGGATTTCGGCTTCAACTCGGAGCGAAGAGGGTTGAAGTCCGCCTTGGCGGGCAATCTATGTCTGCCTACGAAGGGAGACGCGAGGTGATACGTTGCGCGGTCAGTACGGGCCGTCCAGGCAAAGAGACCCCGATCGGCAAGTTCCGACTCGGGCTGAAGGATGCAAAGCACGTTTCCAGCATCTACGGCACGCCAATGCCCTGGAGCGTTCATGTCGTCGGTGGAATCTATGTCCACGGGAGCGAATGGTTTTCTGGAGCGCCAGCCTCTCACGGATGCATCAGGCTCGATATGCACGGCGGGACCAACTGGGCGCAGTGGTTTTATAACTGGGCTGAACTCGGGACGCCGATCGCGATTACGACGAAGTAGACGCCTACCTAGCCAGTCCGCCCATGATCGCACTAAGCTGCGAAGCCTGACCCTGAAGCTTGCTGATCGCGTTCTCCATGTTGTTGTATTTCGTCTCCAACTCGGACTGTTTTGCATCGAGGCGGGCCTGGAAGTCGATGATCTCCTGAGCCATGTCGTCCAGTTCAGAGGTGATGGAGTTGTCTGTGCTCGTGAGCAGACCGTTCACCGGGTCGGTGAAGGACAGCACGAGGTCGCTGAGGGTCGAGGCGACGCCTTTTGTAAACTGGATCGCGCCTACCGCTCCGAGAGCA
>JBBSFL010000297.1:0-2892 GCA_038238735.1 Fimbriimonadales bacterium
GGCGTCGGGGCGGATCAGGCATGCTCCCCCGCTGTAGCCGGCTCTTCGCGCGCCGCGTGGGTTAGCCCGGCTGGTGCAACCGTTATGCTCAGAAGGCCAATCTCAAGTCCCGACCGAACGTCAAGATTTCTCGCTAGCTTTGATAAAACTCCGCGCGAGCTCGGCGGTCTGGGTGATCGCATCCGACGGACCTAGCTCGGCATCTATTTCCTTGAATCCTGCGATCTGAGTTTCTCTCTCGTCGGAGTCTGTGAGCAAGGGAATCAGGGCCTTCCGAACGGCTTCCGCGTCGACCTCCAGGGCCAGAAACTCCTGGACCAAAGCTCGCTCCAGCACGATGTTCGGTAGCGAAATGAATTTTGGCAGCTTGAAGCGAACGATTTTCGACTCCCGCACCATCGCTTTCGTGATTTGATAGACGACCACCATGGGGCATCGGAGTAAGGCGGCCTCGAGCGTCGCTGTCCCTGAGCACACGATCCCCGCCCGAGCCCGAAGAAGCACTCCGTAGACGTCGTTCGGCGTGAATAGGTCTTGCCGGTCCGGAGCCAGCGCTTTCCACTCCGATCGCATCTGCTCAAGATCTGCCGACGGAGCGACCGCGAATTCCAATCTGTAGTCCTTCAGGTCGGAATCGGAGACGATTCGGGCGATCAATGGAAGATTCCTTGCGATCTCGTGCTTGCGCGACCCTGGCAAGACCGCGATCCTCGACCCCTCTTCACCGGCAGTGACTTGGGTTTCCCGCCATTCGGCGACTAGTTGCTTGAGTGGGTGGCCGAAGAAGTGGGCCGTCGCCCCAACCTTTTCCAGAAGCGGCTTGGACCAAGGGAAAGGCGTGACGACCGCGTCGGTGATCGCGCCGAGGTCGCGGCCCATCCGGTCTCTCCGCCAAGAGGCGGGCGGCATGAAGTACAGAACTTGCCAGCCCAGCTTCTTGGCGTACCGAGCCAGCTTGATATTGAAATAGCCGAAGTCGATCGGGATAAGAAGCCCTGGCGGCCGGACGCCAAGCATCGCCTTCGCCTGGTAATAGCCTCGGATCACTTTTGGTGCGACGCCTAGCGACTGCACGATCGAGATAGCGCCCCACTCGGAGGAGTCGAGCACTTTGCCGTTGGCGACTTCTGCCAGCTTTCGCCCCCCAATCCCCTCGATGTGAATCGAGTCTTTACGAAGCTCGCGGGCCAACGCGGCGGCGTATGCGTCACCGGACGCTTCGCCGGCAGACAAGAAGATGCGCATCGCTACGGCTGGTCGCCGCGGCCGTTCTTGCCCCGGAAGCGGCGCTCCTCGAAGGCGAGGAGATACTCGACCTCAGGCGTCTTTTTGACCTCACGGCGAACCGTTTCGATCGCATTCGTGAGCCCAAGCTGCGACTTGTACAGAAGCTTGCAGGCCTTGTGAAGCGACATGCGGCCATCCGAGGTTAAACCGAAGCGGCGAAGGCCCACGGCGTTGATGTCGTGGACTTGCTGGTCCAGCCCCTCGGTGATCATAAATGGCGGCACGTCGCGCACGATGCGGCTCATCCCGCCGACCATCGAAACCTTGCCGACTCGGACGAACTGGTGCACGCCGCTCATCCCACCAAGGTTGGCGAAGTCCTCGATCGTGCAGTGCCCGCTGATCTGAACGTTGTTAGCCATCGTGACGAAGTTGCCGATCGTGCTGTTATGGCCGATGTGCACGAAGGCCATGAAGAAGCCGTCGTCGCTGAGGATCGTTGCGTTGCCCTCGCCAGTCGCGCGGTGCACCGTCGTGTATTCGCGAAAGACGTTGCGGTCGCCGATGCGAAGGAAGGTTTCCTCGCCCTTGTACCGCCGATCTTGGGGGTCTCCGCCGAGGATCGAGCCTTGGGCGACGTAGTTGTCTTCCCCCATACTCGTTCCGCGCTTGATCGTTACATGCGAATCCAGACGGCAACGGGACCCAAGCTTAACGCCGGCTTCGACAAAACTGAAGGGGCCGATGACGACGTCCGGCGCAAGCTCAGCCAACGGATCGACGAAGGCCATGGGGTGGACCGTCGCCACCTACCGTTCCTTCTCCAGCAACTTGAAAGTCATATCCATCGTGGCGGCGAGTTGGCCATCGACTTCGGCTCTGCCGCGTAGCTTGCCAACCGAGCCCTTTACGCCAATTAGCTCCGCGATCAGGACCAACTGGTCACCCGGCACGACGGGTCGGCGAAGCTTCACGTCGTCGATCGCCCCGATTAGGGGCACCATCCCTCGATACTGCTCTTTCGAAAGCAGCATCACGGCACCTGCCTGGGCGATCGCTTCGAGAATCAGAACTCCCGGCATGATTGGCTTGCCCGGATAGTGGCCCTGGAAGAAGGGCTCGTTGATCGTCACGTTCTTGATCGCCCGGACGATGTTTCCGTCGATCTCGAGAACGCGATCGACGAGCAGCATCGGGAAGCGATGCGGAATGAAGCCCATGATCTCTTCGATGAGCATCTGGCTTTCGTGGGCCGGTACAGGGTCAGCCATCTTGAGAACGGAGGGTACCCGCCTTCGCGTCAGTTGAGATTGTTTGCCGCCCATGTCGCGGTCCCCGAAAATGGGACGCTAAGACCAATCGCTTCATTAGTGTCGCCCGAGTCGCATGCTTTAGACACAAACATGAACATGCTCTCCGCGTGCATCCTTGTCCTCGGGGCCTTATCTGGTCCGGCAGCGAAAGTTTCCTTGGGCCCATCTGGAACTAGGGTTGCGATCCTGCCGGTGCTAAACCTCAGCAACGAGACCTGGCAGGAAAAGCAAGTTAAACAGGCGGAGATGGCGACCGAGGAGCTAACCGACCTCTTCAAAGAGCGCGACTTCAAGACTTTCGATCCCCAGCAGGTGACCGCCGCGATCCACTCCCTGAAAATCGATCCACCGA
>JBBSFL010000298.1:0-2858 GCA_038238735.1 Fimbriimonadales bacterium
GGGAGGCATCAAGGCGATCGTAACTACCCCTTCCGGATTGACGAGAACGCTGAATATGCCCGAGGCGGAAGATGCTGACTTCTTTTACAGCCGGTGCACCCTGATCGGGAAAGGCACCTTGACCATTGATTACGGCAAGGGCAAGGTTTCTAAATACGAGGGCACGGTGCGGGCGACAGTTGTAGACGGCACCACCGACCGGCATGTTGGGAGTCCGAGCGGCACACTCTCGATCGCCTTTCGCGGAAAGGATCTGAAGATTCCTCAGGTTTCCTTCCAGGGGAAGGTAACAGCTGGTCATATTTCGGTGACTCATGCGCCCAACAACGTTCCGTCTCAAGTGCCGCCGGGCGGCTTCCACGATGGAAATCCTCCCGGAACCAACGGTGGCGGCGGCGTGCCTTCTCTCTTGTAGACCCACCTATCGCGGGACGAAGGTTATGAAGTCAGGGTGATTGCCTCCAAAGCCGTCCCTTCCCTAACGGCAATTAGAGCCCGCATCCCAACCGGGTCCTAGGGCTTATTGCCGTGGAATGATGCGGATATGGAAGGTCCTGACCGCGTTTTGATTGCGCCGGGCTTTGTCCTGTCGCTTTGGGACCTGACCCGGTTCTTCCGCCAATCCGTCGACGTGGCGCAGTCCGCAGAACCTCCCGTCACGTTCGTGCTTGTGCAAGGCGGGCTTTGCGATGAATGTTTGGAGCTCGACCAAGCCGCTTAGATTTTCGCAAGGAGCGCTTCGGCTTCGGGCGGGCGAACCTCGAATGTTTCGCGGGCGACGAAAGCCCAAGTTTCCGACCAGTCCCCATACGACCATGCCGCGTCGAGAACGATCTGGGCCACCGCCCAGCCCCATATCCGCTCGATCGGCTCGTTCAGTCTGTCTGCGAAGGTACGGATTCTTCCTTCCTGTCTTTGTCTCAGGTCGGGGTCTGAGGCCAGGGAGGCGACGGGATTTCGAAGGAAGGCGATGGGCTCGAACGCGGGATCGCCGAGCACGCCCTTCGGGTCGATGGTCACCCAGCTTGCATCTTGCTGAAGGATGTTGTAGTGGTGAAGGTCACCATGGAGGACAGTCTTTCGTTCGGTCGTGGCGAGAAGGTGCCTGGCCATGCGCTTGCCGAGATCGAGAAACTCCGGATCGATTTGGGCCCTCGTATCGCCAGAATCATCCAACCTCGGTTTGAAATTCCACAACTCGCGGAACCAGCGCTCGTGACTCCAGATGCTTGAGACGGTCGCTTTCTGGAAATTCAGCATTAGATCGGAGGCAATGTGGATCTTTTCCATTTCCGTTAGGCCGCTTTCTTCTAGGTTCGTCCCCGGGCGGATTCTTGGCATGAGCGTTGAACCATCGCTCGAGTCGGATTCCAGGACTTCGACCCCGCCGAGTCCAGAGTAGGCGATCATGGCCGCGAAACCGGCGGTGGCTTCCTCCTCGGCCATCGGGACGCGCAGCACGACCTCTTGACCGTCGCGCATGCCGTGAAGAACGACCGAGCAGGTGGCGCCGGGCAGCCAGCCTCCGATTTCGACACTCCAAGCAAACGCCAATCGTTCAGCACTCACAAGAGCTTGTCTGAGTCGGTCTCCGGCCAGGGCCGGCATTTCGCGTTCAAGGTGTCCAAGCAGGTCGGGGTCGGTTTCGAACATCAGGCCGCTTTTCGCGCGAGGATAGTGACTCGGGGAAGGGTGAACGCGATGCTGTCATCGTGGAACCTGATTTTCAGAGCCTCCTTTAGCGCCGGCGAGGCGGTTATGAATCTGCGGCGGAGTTCGATCTGGTTGAGTTCGGGAGTTCGCATCCGGGTCGTCCAGTCACCGAGGTCGAGCTCGGCCATATAGCCGTACTCCGCGAAGTCGATCTCAAATCCGGCGCCTTGCAGCATCTGCGTCCACTCGGAGAGACGGTAGTTGTGCACGTGGGAGGGGTCTCGCAGGACTTCGATTTCGTGGATTTGGCGTTCGACGTCCTCCTCTTCGGGGGCACTGGAGTCGATGGCTAGGTAGCGTCCGCCTGGTCGGAGGACCCGGTGGGCTTCCATGATCGACGCTTGGAGATCCGCGAAGTGATGGGGCGCGAGGCGCACCGTGTAGAGATCGAACGAGTTGTCGGGGAAGGTCAGCTCTTCTGCTTTACCGAGCACCCCTTCTACATTTTGGAGTCTCCTTTCTTTAGCGGACGAGAGGGTCTGGTCGAGCATCGACTGAGTCAGGTCGTAGGCGACGACTCTCTTGACGTGGGGAGCGAAAGCGAGGGCGGTGTGGCCCGCACCGGTCGCGACATCGAGGACTTCGTCCGTTGAATTTGGCTGGACGAGATCCACCAGCTTCTGAAGCGCATCGGCGTCAGCGTGGACGGCACTTACCGCGTAAGAGGCCGCGTGTGGCGAGAACTGGCTTTCGACGTGCGTTTGGATCGGATTGAGCTTCATTTCACACGGCCACAGCGAGCGTGTCCCTGACCTTCACAAAGGCTTTCAAAGCAAGTTCCAAATCCTCAAGGGTATGAGCTGCGGAGGGCATGGTACGGATGCGGGATTTGCCTCGCCCTACGGTTGGGAAAACGATCGCCAGGGCATAGATTCCTTCGTCCCAGAGGGCGCGTTCGAAGTCTTGTGCGGCGCCCTCGTCCCCGATGTAGACCGGAGTGATCGGGGTTTCGCTTCCCATCGTATCAAATCCAGCTTCGGCGAGCGCCCTCTTCCACCAACGCGTATTGGCCCAGAGCTTCTCATAAGGTTCCGGATCGGTCTCCATCACGTCGAGCGCGGCGATGAGGGCGGCTGCAACGACTGGTGGATGGCCGGTGCTGAACAAGTAGGGCCGGCCGCGGTTAATGAGCCAGTCCTTGAGTA
>JBBSFL010000299.1:0-2758 GCA_038238735.1 Fimbriimonadales bacterium
TGACCGAGAACATGTTCGGCGACATTTTAAGCGACGAAGCCTCGATGATTACGGGCTCGTTGGGGCTGCTTCCTTCAGCCTCCTTGAGCGATCCGAAGGACGGCGTCGTGTTCGGCCTTTACGAGCCGGTCCACGGCTCTGCGCCGGACATCGCCGGTCAATCGCGCGCGAATCCCATCGCCGCTATCCTGAGCGCGGCCATGATGCTGCAGTATTCGTTCGACGACACGGAGAACGCCGCGCGAATCGAGCACGCGGTCGAGGACGCGCTGGACGCGAACCTCCGGACGGCGGACGTTTTCGAGAAGGGCTGCAAGCTGGTCTCGACGAAGGAGATGGGCGAGGCTATCGTTTCGCGCCTGCGGTAGGTCGTTAGTTATTAGTGGAGTGACTTTCCAAAGACTCTTTGAACCTGGCGAATTGCTTTTCGCCCCCTTCCGATTTGCACCAGTCTTCGATTTTTCGTGGATCGATTTGATGCCGGAGGGCCACGGCCCGGGCTTGAACCAGGGAGCTTTGGTCTTTCCAATGGATCGCCGCTGCAAGGCGATCTCGGACACAGTCGGTGGGCGTGACTATGTGGAGAAGGAGCCCGGCCCCTCGCCGTAACGTATCCCAGGTCGAAAGCACTTCTTCCCCGACCGCCAGGGGACCGGATGGGAATTCCAGAGTGAAGGGAATCGAGGGATGTTCGAACATCGCTGCGCCGTGCCGGATGAAACCGAGGTCGAAGAGTGGTTCGCGCTTGGGGGAGATGTAGCAGCCGCATATTGCACGATGAAGTCCAGGTCGCGGGACCGGTAAGCGTCCGGTGCATAGAAAGTCGCGGCGCCGCCGCCAGTCAAAACCGCCGTCACACCAGCTGCCTGAAGGGCCGTGCACACTTCGAACGCAACGTCTTGCAGAGTGCTTCCCGTGGCGATGCTCATATGGATTTGCCGGATCTTCGCGGGCGACGGCGGAGCGTCGCGACCCTGTTTTGCAAATCACCATCATGCAATGCCATCTTGTCGAGAAGGTTTCTAAGCTCGGTGCGAGCGAAGAAGCGTGGATTAATTCGAACACGTCTTTCACGCCCCACCAGAGTTCCTGCCACGAGACTTGCCTGCTCAAGCGTATCGAGCGAGTTCTGCACTGTTGAAAGGCTGACGTCGAGCAGCCGGGCCAGCTCGGATGAGTGACTCTCTTCCAAGAGAGTCAGCAAAAGCAAAATGTTGGTCCGCGTTCTCGTCCCGAAGACGCCGAAGGAAGATGTGAGATTCACGAGGGACATTATACCGATATTATCGGTGATATCACCGATTTATTAGGTGGACAAAGCTGATATTCGCTTCGCGCGTTCCGTGATCCGTCGAGAGGACGTGCGGTCATGGCTTGGCGGTGGGGATTAAGTCCTGTGTGGGTAAGTGAGCGCCGCAACGTGCATCGGGGTGGGTATGAAAACATACTTCACCCTTCTCGTCCTTGCTTCGATTTGCCTTTGTGGATGCGGCGTTCCTTTGGCTCGTCCGATCGGAGCCGTCGTTCACCAAGCGCCTAATCCCCAGCCAGCACCTGCTCCAGCTCCGGCTCCGCCGGTGGACAACTTCTTTCAGACCCCTAGTCCTTCTCCTTCACCCGTTCCGAGTCTTGGGCCGGATGCGAATACGCTTCCGTATGCGGGCGAGTGGCGGATGTGCGGCGGGACGGGGACCGTGGAGTACGGACCCAATCCGAATGAGGACCGGGAACGGATTCAACTCGCCCAGCGCCTGGTGGATCAGAACAGCGGACAAGTGGTGCTGACCATCCATCCGGACGGAAGTTTCCAGTTGCTTGACTTCAACCTTCAGACGATGAGCGGGATCGTGCAGGTGCAGGATGGCAGGTTCAATTTGTACAAGTCCGGGGTTCAGACCGCGTGGTTTCGATATACGCAGGATCTGGAAATCCTCACCTTGCGGGAGGACGATGGGTTTGGGCACACGATGGTTTTGGAGATGCGGCGGGCTTCTTCCCGCTGAGTCCTGCTTGTCCAACCCCTGGATGGGACACCGATCGGCGATCGATGCTACTTTATCCCATGCCGCCGACTTAGCCCCTCGGCCCTTCGGGCACCTCCCCCTCTGGGCACAGACATCCCGGCAAGTAGAGGGCAAGTGAGGCCTAGAAGCCTAGGGCTTCTAGGTATTTCACCCCCGAACCCGTGTTGAAGAGGACCACGGTTTCGGCTGCCTTTATCCAGTTGGAATCGAGGAGCTTTCTTGCGGCAGCTAGGGTCGCTCCACCTTCAGGCGAAGCGAAGACCCCGGTCTTTGCGGCCATTTCTTTGGCAGCGGAGATCATTTCTTGGTCGGTGACGGTCAGGGCCGTTCCGTTCGTGTTTCGCACTATGTCGAGGAGGATGAAATCGCCGATCGCCTTTGGGACGCGGAGGCCGGACGCGGCGGTGGCGGCGTTGGGGAAGAGGTCGGCGTATCGCTCGCCTTTGGCGAAAGCGGTCGCGATGGGGGCGCAGCCGGCGGCTTGGACGGATACCATTCTTGGGCGGTGGGGGCCGATCCACCCGAGTTGCTCCATCTCGTCGAACGCCTTGGCCATTCCTACTAGCCCGGTGCCGCCGCCCGTTGGGTAGATGATCACGTCGGGCAGGCGCCAGTTCATCTGTTCGGCGAGTTCGTAACCCATGGTTTTCTTGCCCTCGACGCGGTAGGGCTCCTTGAGGGTGCTCATGTCGAACCAGCCTTCTTGGTCTTTCAGCTTGGCGATCTCGGCGGCA
>JBBSFL010000300.1:0-2564 GCA_038238735.1 Fimbriimonadales bacterium
AGAGCGAACTTCCTTGCTGTCCCCGAGGACGTAGGCATAATCGGCTTTAACGACAGCACCCTTTGCCGGCTCGCCGATGGCGGACTGACGTCGGTGAGCTTGAATATCGACCTCTTGGTCCGCCGAGCGGTCAGCAAGTTGTTGGCCATCATCTCGGCTGGCGAGGCAGAAGAGCCCATCCGCGAGATCGTGCCCTGCGCTCTGGCCATTCGAGGTTCCACATCACGCGCCCGTGGAGCGATTCTAAAATGATCGCCCTCCTCGCCCCAATTGTATTCGCCCAGCACCTGCAAGAATTCGTATTCAGGGCTGACAAATCGTATCGATCCGTCAATCTTGTCGGAACGTTCAACGGCTGGAACAAGGGCGCCACGCCGATGAAAGTCGATCCCGACGGCAGAACTTGGAAGGTCAACATTGCGATCGAGCCAGGCGAGATTCAATACAAGTTCGTGCTTGACGACGAAGTGTGGATCACGGATCCCGCAGGCAAGTCGGTCGACGACGGAGAAGGCCACCAAAATTCGATTCTCGTGATCTTGCCCGAGGGCTACGACATCCCGGCCAGAGCGGGCGACGGCACCATCACGCTTAGCGCACTCCGCCACCTTCAGCAAGCGCCTGACCTGAATTTGGATCGGGGCAAGTTAACGCTCGCGTTTCGAGCCCGTCCAAATGATGTCGGTCGCATCAGCGTCCTCGTGAACGGCAAGTCGATCCCTATGGTCGGCCGGCAACAAAGCAGTCTCTATTCTAGATACGAAGCGGCTGTTCCGTGGAGTGGCTCCGGGAATCTGCGATATGTGTTCGCGCTCGAAGACGGCAGCGGCACCAAATTCTACGGCCCGAGCGGGCTATCCGACAAGGAAACCGGGAACGACTTCGTGCTCGACGGACGAACCTATCACCCTGCTTCCCCACCGGCTTGGATGGAGAAGACGGTCATCTATCAGATTTTCCCAGATCGCTTCGCGAACGGCGACCGAACCAACGATCCTCCCGACGTGGCGCCCTGGGACTCGAAGCCGAAAGGATCGAGCTTCTTTGGTGGGGATGTCGCGGGCATCCGGCAGCACTTGGACTACCTGTCGTCACTTGGGATCAAAGCCATCTACTTCAACCCAATCTTCAAGAGTCCGGTCAGCCACCGTTACGAGACGAGCGACTATCTACAGATCGACGCGCGCTTCGGGACGAATCAAGAATTTTGCGACTTGACCCGGGCAATGAAGGCGAAGGGGATCGGGACGATCTTGGACGGTGTCTTCAATCACTCCGCCACGAATTTGTTTGCCTTTGCCGACATCCTGTCTAAACAAAAGGATTCGAAGTATCTCGATTGGTACACGGTCAAGAGCTTCCCGGTCACGGTGAAGGAAAACCCGCCCTACGTGGCGTGGTGGAACTATCCCTCCCTTCCGAAGATCAACGTCCTCAACCCGGATACCACGGCCTACCTTCTTGGCGCTACCGAATACTGGCACCGTCACGCCGCGATCAGCGGCTGGCGGCTTGATGCCGCCAACGAAGTTCCGATGGAGTTCTGGAGAAAGTTCCGGACGACCGTGAAGACCCTCGATCCAAATGCGTGGATCGTGGGTGAAGAGTGGGGCGACGCTTCCGCTTGGCTAAAGGGCGACCAGTGGGACGCTTCCATGAATTATCCGTTCCGCGAGGTCATTCTCAAGTTCCTTTCGACCTCCGGAAACGGTAACTCCGCCGACTTGTTGTTCGGTTTGATGCGGGTTTACAACATGTACGCACCGCAGGTGTCGCGAAACCAGATGAATATCATCGGCAGCCACGACACTCCCCGAATCCTGACCCTTTGTGGCGGAGACGAGAGGCTAGCCCTACTTGCCGCTACGATCCAGATGACCTGGGTCGGCGTTCCGAGCATCTATTACGGCGACGAAATCGGAATGGCAGGAGGCGCGGATCCTGACGATCGGCGCGGAATGGAGTGGAATCGCGCCACAGGCTCAAACGAGTTCCTGGCCCGCTATCGGAAACTCGTAGCGATTAGGCAGGCAAATCCTCAGCTTCAGTCCGGAGACCCGGTGCCGCTCAGCGCGAGCGGAGACCAGGGAACGGCCGCGTACGCCAGAGTGCTGGACGGCCGCCTAGCGGTTGTGGCGGTTAATCGGTCCGATCAATCCAAGACCGTCGACATCTCCTTGGCTTCCCAGATGAGCCAAGTCAAGCCAAATCAGAGTTTTACCGACGCGCTATCTGGAATCGCCGTGCGCGTCGGGAAAGACGGCTTCCTTAGAGTGCCCGTGCCCTCAAAAGGTGCCGTTATCCTTCTCCCCCACCCCGGGGCATTCATCCCTCATTCGCCGGAATTCTAGCTTCGGCGCCTCTCGCAATTCGACATTCCCTCTTACAAATAGGAGCCACCCATGAACATGCAACGTCGCAACGCCTTCACGCTCATCGAGCTACTCGTCGTCATCGCGATCATCGCGATCTTGGCCGCGATCCTCTTCCCGGTCTTCGCCCAGGCGAAGCTGGCCGCGAAGAAGACGTCCGACCTTTCCAACCTCAAGCAGACCGGCCTTTCG
>JBBSFL010000301.1:0-2538 GCA_038238735.1 Fimbriimonadales bacterium
GTCGTGCGCCAGGTGCGAAAGCGTGTAGCGCTGCGCCATGCGACGCTCGTCGGAAACCTCTTCGTCGCGGCCCGTAAATGAAACCGGCTGGAATGAGAGGAAGTTGATCTTCTTGGGGTTGTCGAGGGCGAACTCGATGATGCGGCCAACCTGCTCGTTGTTGATGCCGTTGATGATGCAGGTAACGGGAACGATGTCTACACCGGCCTCGTGCAGGTTGTGGATGGCCTGGAGCTTGACGTCGAACGAGTTGCCGACCTTGCGGTGCGAGTTGGCGGCGTTGCCGATGCCGTCGAACTGGAGATAGGCGTAGCGCAGACCGGCTTCAGCGGCGGCCTTTGAAAACTCCTTGGACTTGGCAAACTCGATCCCGTTGGTGGCAGCCTGGACGGAGGTGTAGCCAACCTTGCGCGCGTAGGCTACGGCATCGAGGAAGTACGGGCTCAACGTCGGCTCGCCGCCTGAGAACTGGACCGACATCTGGCGCTTGGGCTTGATGGTCACAGCGTTGTCGAGCATGGTCTTTATTTCGTCCCATGTGAGCTCGTGGACGAAGCCAACCTGGTTGGCGTCCATGAAGCAGGGGTCGCACATCATGTTGCAGCGGTTCGTCAGATCGATCGTCAATACCGATCCACGCCCGTGCGTCACGGTCGAAGTACCGTGGTTGTGCAGCTTCTCGTCGTTGTGCGCGCGGATGTCGCGGCCGGGGAAGACCTCTTCCAGATGCTTGAAGAAGGCGGTGTCGATGGACATGACGTCTTCGAAGTGTCCGTGGACGGGGCAGTCCTTGACCATGAGAATCTGGCCATCGCGCTCGATGATCTGCGCCTTGATTTCGCCGACCTTCTCATTGAGCAGGATTTCGTGGGGCAGCTTGCCGTCGATAATCTGCTGGCGAATCTCTGGAACGCAGCGCGGGCAAAGGGAGTCGGTGGTGCGGGGCCAGCCCAGGGGCGGCTTTTCCTTCTGGTAGCTCTTCAGCAGCGGCTTGTCCGACCACTTGGGGGTAAATGATGCGTTAGGGCTAATCGAGTTCAGTTTGTTGAATACGGACCATCCCGCCTTCGCTCCGAGAACGATGCCTTTTTCTGCGATCTTGATTACTTTTCCCATCTGTGTCGTATCTCCTGAAGTTGTTCAAATTCCGCAGCGCGAGGCGCTGGCGGACGTGCTGTTCTTTGCTGTAATGCCTCGCCTTAGATGTTTTAGCCTAGATGCTGGATACAGGCTCGCGTAAGTACTTTGGAGGTTCATCCTCGCTGCGTAAGGAGCACGCGGAGAAGACATAGTTCTCCGTTTTCAAGGGTATTCGTCTGAGCCGTCAACTAGAAGCGTAGATCGTTGAACGGCGAGATTCTGCATTGAACGGTAGCAGCGGAAACTCGAAGCGGTCACTTACAATTCTCCGCGAGGACTCATGATGCTTTCTTGTGTAGCCCACCGCACTCTACCCCTTGCCCTATTGCTTGCGGCAGTCGCCCAGGTTCCTCTGGCGCAAAGCTCCGCCCCCGCCAAACTCCTTATCGACGCGCAGAGCATCGTCACGCCCGTAAGCCCGATGCTGTACGGCTTGATGACCGAAGAGATCAACCACTCCTACGATGGCGGCCTCTATGCGGAGATGGTGGATAACCGCACCTTCCGCGCGCACTGGGACGGCGTAGGCAATTGGGGTGTCGTGCGCAACGGCAATGCCAAGGCCTCCTTCGCGGTAGACAAGACCGACGGCCCCAGCAAGGGCCTCCCCACCAGCCTGAAGCTCACCGTTGATTCTGCCTCTCCCGGTAACGAAGCCGGTCTAAGCAACTCCGGCTACTGGGGCATGGCAGTGCGCCCACGCACAAAATACATGGGCTCGTTCTACGCGAAGCTCGGTAGCGCAGATCCCGGCCCCGTCACGGCGCAACTCATCTCGAATGATACCGGCAGAGTAATCGCCGAAGCCCGGGTCGAGCTTCACGCCGGCGGGTGGTCGCAGTATCAGTACAGCCTCACGACCGGCGCGGATATCAAGCCCTCTGCGTCCAATCATCTGCAACTCACGGTATCGAGGCCGGGAAGCGTATCTCTTCAGCTTGTCTCACTCTTTCCGCCCACGTACAAGGACCGCGTGAACGGCAACCGCGCCGACCTGATGGAACGCATGGCCGGGATGAACGCCAAGTTTCTGCGCCTGCCCGGCGGCAACTATCTCGAAGGCGATCAGATTGCCGACCGATATGACTTCAAGAAGACGATCGGTCCACTGGTCGACCGCCCCGGCCATCAGGCTCCCTGGACCTACTGGTCCACCGATGGCCTCGGCCTGCTGGAATTCCTGGAGTGGTGCGAAGACCTGAGGATCGAGCCTGTGCTCGCCGTTTACGCCGGCTATGCGCTGAAGGGCGACTACATCCACCCCGGCAAGGCGCTCGAGCCCTACGTGCAGGACGCGCTCGATGAGGTCGAATACGTCACCGGCGGTCCGGAAACGAAGTGGGGAGCAGAGCGCATCAAAGACGGCCACCCCGCGCCTTTTCCTCTGCACTACATTGA
>JBBSFL010000302.1:0-2393 GCA_038238735.1 Fimbriimonadales bacterium
CTCTCGGGCTGGTTCTACCTGGCGGCGGGCGCGTGCTTCGTGACGGCGGTGTTTATGGCGCTGTTTCCGTCGGTGGGATTGTTGCTCTTTGGCACGGTGTCGGGGTTGGGGTTCTTCTTGCCGGGGTTGAAGTATTATCGGCAGCGGGTGAGGGCGCCGCGCTTGGGGCGGTGAACCTAACACCTCTTTTACAAGCCGGTGCATGGGAACCGGGAATTCAGCCTTTGGTTAGCCGCTACACACCATTTACGCCACGTAGTTGCAGCGCCCGGCAAACACGATCCAATTGCAACTCGTTGTCGTCGCCAGTGACGAAGTACGATCCGCTCTGCAATGCAACCATACCCCCCGGAAGTGCGAATATGTCGGAATCCCAATTCTTAATGGTCCCCTCAAGGAAGTAATCCCAGTCATGCACGAAATCCGGGCGATGTGAGTAAACGCAAGGCTTCTTCCTGAGCCAATCACGGAATCGCTTGTTGATCTTATTCAACTCTGGGAACGCGGATAGTGGCGTTGCCGGGAAATGAACTTCACCGATCGTCGTCAGCACGCCTCGTTTTCGCTTGGGCGCAAAGACACGTACGACCGGAGACTTCTTGGCCTCTGAATGGAGCAAACCCAAGTCTCGGAAGAAAAACAGTACGCCGGCGTCATGTGCGCTTTCGACCGATTGCTCGGAAAGCGAGCGGAACCAATCGAGAACAGTTGACGCCTCCTCGATTGATGCCAGGAAGCGGTATGTAGTCCCCATGTGTTCATTGCCACCGAACGATTAAAATCATCTACCTGGCGTTCGCAGTGGTCAACGAACTCCAGAAATCTTACATGCCCGACGGGTCAGGTACAGCGCCTAGCTCGACTGCTTGTGCTTGTGCCAACCTGCGTTCGACTTCTGCGATGAGCCGAAGCAGCCATACGCGCATGCACATGACTGAACACCACTGGAGGTGAAACTGCCCGCCCTGGAGGTGCTCGACAACCGCAACGTCCGTTCGCTCTGCGAGCCCGCTTTCATCGACGACGCCTACGCTCGAGTACGCCCGCAGTTGATCCGAGCTGTGCCCGTGGTGGCCGTCTTCACGCAGCAAAAGGGCGCCGCCGGACAGATACGCCGCCGAGCACCCACCAGAACTACCGACCGGCTTCCCGCACTCAGGGCAAGGAGTGCCAAACGGTGCGGCATGGCCCCCATCATCTGCCAAAAGGCGGAACACCGACATTGCGCCTTCCTCCGGCCGACCGACAGAGTTCACATGCCAGCGGGGCCAGGTGGCAGCCAGACCTCGCTGCGGTCAGCGGAAGGCACGGGCGGCCTCCTTGGCGTCGTAGCCGAGGAACAACTCGTCCGCCAACGCGGCCAACGCCCCCTCGGGCAAATCGTCGTTCGCGGCCGAGCGACGCAGGATTTCGGCCGCTACCTCATGCTTTTCGTCGGGAGGGAGTTTCTCGAAAGTCGCCAGCAGGTCACGCGCGGTGGTTGTCACGGGATAACTCCAGGGTTTCGGCATGAAGCCGGAGCTTGGGAACAAGCGGATCATGCCTTCGGCTACCCAAGCGCCTGTCAGGCGGTTTCGGCACCAGTGCCTGCTACCCGCGACAATTCGCCGCCGCAACCGCTGCACGCACCCACCGAGGCAAGGTATTCGAGTTTACATTTTTCGCACCGGGCTACGTTCTCACCGCGCGCGGCCGCCCCGACCATCTCAGCTGCCGTGGCCGGCTCCATTCCCCGCTTGACCAGTTTGTTCGCCGCGAAGGAGAGGGGGATGCCGGCCGCCAGATCAGCCGCGACATCGGCCATGATGGAGGCGAACACCGCTTCGGGGCTATGGGCTTCCGCCTCAACGGCCGCGATGCCACGCTTCTGCACGAGTTGCGCGATATCCTCGTGACCCCGGTCCAAGCTATGCACGTCGAACTCGGCCTCGCGCTCGCCGTCGCCCTGGGGCACCTTCACGTACATTGTGGCCGCGGTCAGGTTGTCGTTTTCCGTTGTCACGTTAAGTCGAAGACCGCGGTAGTCGGTCCACTTGAGGAAAACGCCCGTGCGGTGGTCTTTAAGTCCCGTTTTGGTTAACGATATCTTGATCCCGCGGTCGAAAAAGCGGATACCGCCGTAGAGCCCGAACCCCAATCCAACGAGGATGGAAATAAATCCGACCGCAGCGAAACCGTTACCGCCCGGACCCATCAGGCTAACTTGGCTTATGAAGAAGATGCCAAATCCTACAATTAGCAGTGCGATGACAAGATGAATGATGCCTCCCGTGCCGTTGTAACGGATGTCGATGTCGCCGTGCTCCGCCATTGGTGCGACCTCCGCGCTAGCCACCGAAAACAAGATGTTTCAGCACCAAGGTTTTGTTTGGCGAGCGGGGGCGTAAGCCCCC
>JBBSFL010000303.1:0-2089 GCA_038238735.1 Fimbriimonadales bacterium
GCATCGGCCTCTGCCGCACCGAGCACATGTTCTTCGAGACGGATCGCCTGCCCCTCGTCCAAACTCTGATCCTGAGTAAGGACCCCGTCGTCCAGCAGGACATGCTGGACCGGCTCCAGATCGTCCAGCAGGCGGACTTCGAAGGCATCTTCGAGGCGATGGAGGGGAAGCCAGTCACGGTGCGCCTCATCGACCCACCGCTCCACGAGTTCCTCCCTTCGCACGAGTCGCTCGTCCGCGAGGTCGCCTCGCTCGAAGTCCAGTGCGGCTACAGCACCGGCGGCGATAAGCACCTCAACGAGACCAAGCTCGAAGAGAAGCGAAAGATGCTGCACGCGGTAGAGGTGATGAAGGAATCGAACCCGATGCTCGGCCTGCGCGGCGTCCGGCTCTCGATCATCCTGCCCGGCCTCGTGATCATGCAAACCCGCGCCATCCTCCAGGCCGCCGCGAAGCTGATCAAAGCCGGAAAGCGCGTTTATCCCGAGATCATGATCCCGCTCGTCTCAACCGTGAACGAGCTTCGTGTCGTTCAGGGTCAGCTCGAGGGCGAAGCCAAGAAGATCGTTCAGGAGCAGGGAGTCGAAATCCCTTACATGTTCGGCACGATGATCGAATTGCCCAGAGCCGCCCTGACCGCCGGTGAGATCGCGGAATACGCGCAGTTTTTCTCCTTCGGCACCAACGACCTCACCCAGACCACGTTCGGCTTCTCGCGCGACGACGCCGAAGGCAAGTTCCTCGGCAAGTACGCAGAAATGAAAATCCTGCCGTCCAACCCATTCGAGACGATTGACCAAGCCGGCGTCGGCCGGCTCATGGATATCGCCGTAAAAGAGGGCCGCGCGACTAGAAACGACCTCAAGTGCGGTATCTGCGGCGAGCACGGAGGCGATCCGGAGTCGATCTACTTCTGCCACAAGCTCGGCCTGAACTACGTAAGCTGCTCCCCCTTCCGAGTCCCCATCGCCCGCCTCGCGGCGGCGCAAGCGGCGCTTCAGGAGCGGGTTGCCGTGACGTTGGACAAGTAAGGACATTGCCGTCCCGGTCTCATAAGACCGGGACGGTATAACCCACTCGTGGCGCAGGCTAGTCTCCCGCGACGGATTTGGATCCTAGGATGGGTCAGCTTCTTCAACGACGTCGCGTCGGAGATGGTCTATCCCATCATCCCGATCTTCGTGATGCTCGTGCTGGGAGCGCCCGCAGTGGCCCTTGGCGCCATCGAGGGCACCGCTGAAGCGCTCGTGAGCTTCATGAAGGGCTGGTCGGGAATCCAATCCGACCGAACCGGAAAACGCGCGGTCTGGGTTCGGTGGGGTTACGGATTGAGCGGATTCTCCAAGCCGATGCTAGGGCTCGCCACCGTGTGGCCCATCGTATTCCTCGCCCGCCTCACCGACCGATTTGGCAAGGGCGTTCGCACGACGGCCCGAGACGCCCTCATCGTCGACTCGGTCGACCGCAAAGACTACGGTCGCGCCTTCGGACTGCACCGGGCGATGGACACGGCAGGCGCCCTGTTCGGCGTCCTTCTTTCGATCGCGCTCCTGCTGCTGCTTCCCGGGCAGCTCCGGACGATCTTCGTGATCGCCGCCGTCCCCGCTATCGCCGCCGTCGGCTTCACCTTCCTCGTCAAGGACGCCAAGACCGAGCGCCCCGCGCCCAAAGCGACGGCGATGGGAACCCTCCGCGAGCTGGGCCCCGGTTACTGGCGGGCGGTCGGACTTACCCTCCTCTTCGGCCTCGCCAACTCCAGCGACACCTTCCTGCTTCTCCGAAGCAACGACCTCTTCACGTCCTCGATCAAGTCGGGAGGATTCCAAAGTGGCCTTTTCGGCTGGATACACATCGACGCCCGGGTCGGCGGCGCGGCGCTCGTGCTCACCTTGCTCGCCTACGTCGTCTACAACCTCTCCTACGTTCTGTTCTCATATCCAGCGGGCGTCCTCAGTGATCGCATCAGTCGGTGGTGGGTGATGGGCGCGGGCTACCTTCTCTATGCCGGCGTGTACGCGGGCTTCGCGATCTGCGGCGTGGGCGCGCTTTGGGTCCTGTTCGCGCTTTATGGCATCTATGCGGGCCTAAC
>JBBSFL010000304.1:0-1962 GCA_038238735.1 Fimbriimonadales bacterium
GGCCCGACCGGCTCGGGCAAGTCCACGACAATTGCCTCGATGATCGACGACATCAACGAGAACCGAACGTCGCATATCATGACCATCGAGGATCCGATCGAGTACCTGCACAAGCACAAGAAGTGCATGGTCAACCAGCGCGAGATGCACTCGGACACCTACTCGTTCCACAACTCGTTGCGAGCTGTTCTTCGTGAAGATCCCGACATCATCCTCGTCGGTGAGCTTCGAGACCTTGAGACGATCGAGGCAGCTCTGACGCTGGCTGAAACCGGCCACTTGGTCTTCGGCACGCTTCACACTCGAAACGCCCCCTCGACAATTGACCGAATCGTCGACGTCTTCCCCGCCGACCAGCAAGACCAGATTCGAGTCCTTCTCGGCAACACGCTGGAAGGTGTTGTGTCACAGCAACTTATTCCGAAGCTTGGCGGTGGTCGTTGCGCATCGCTCGAGATCATGATCGGCATCCCGGCTATCAAGAACCTGATCCGCGAAGGCAAGACTCACCAAATGTATTCGATCATCGAAACGAACAGCCAAGTTGGCATGCAAACGATGGATGCGTGTCTGGCGGGCCATTTCCGCAACGGCAACTGCTCTTACGAGGAGTGCCTTATGCGTTCGGTGGACAAAGAGACCTTTGCTCGTCTCGCGAAGGGTGGCTAGACCAACATCCTTAAAGCCTTGCAAACTCGCCGGGCTGGGGACCTCCCGCCGGTAGACTTAGGCGCATGAAGTCTTCCTTGCGCCTCACCGCCAGCCTTCTCCTTGCGAGTCTTGCGGCGGCTGCTTTAGCTTGGATCGATACCGGACACATGGTCGTATCCGAGATCGCGCGTCGCAAACTGACCCCTGCGGTTCGAGCGAAGGTAGACGCCCTTCTCAAAACCGGAGGCGACGCCCGGACGCAAGACATGCTCGGAGCCGCCTGCTGGGCGGACGATGTGAAGCGCGACCGACGCGAAACTGCATCCTGGCACTACTCAGATCAACACTTTCGCCTCGACGGAAAGCCTGACACGAACAAGCCCGATGCCGAAAATGTCGTCTGGGCCATCGCTAAGTTTTCCCCCGTCCTCGCCGACAAAACTAAGTCGGACGCCGAGAGAGCCGAGGCCCTTCGCTGGCTGCTTCACTTCGTAGGAGACATTCATCAGCCCCTCCACACCGTCGGTAGAGACAGCGACGAGGAGCCGAACGGCGACAAGGGCGGCAACGACTTCAAGATTCTCTCACCAGTTTCGATGCGCGACATGTCGCGTCCTTTGAACAACCTGCACGCCCTCTGGGATTTTGGCTGTGGGCTGTACCGGGGAACGGAGCGACCCCTCAACGCGGATGGACTAGCTAGGATTCAGGGGCTCGCGACAATGATCATGAAGAAATGCCCAGAATCTTCCGTTCCGGAATCCAACTCGCTTGACACGGCCGTGTGGATGGCGGAAGGTTTGAAGCTCTCTCAGGACGAGGTCTACTGCCTCATCCCCGGCACCATCCCATCCGAGGCCTACATGAGGCGTGGTCAGGACATCTGCACCCGCCGACTTGCGCTCGCCGGATACCGGCTCGCCCATCTCCTGAACCAGTTACTGCACTGAGGCTTTCGGGGTGTCGGTATTGGGAACCAGAAAGGCCGCCATTAACCCAATCCCGCCCGCCAACACATAAGGCGCATAGGGACTCGCATCGAATAGGGCTCCCCCCAGCATCGGCCCCAATAGGAATCCAATGGACCTCGCGCCCTGCAAAAGGCCGAATATCTCGCCCTGCCGGTTGGCTGGGGTCAGCGCCGAGCAGGCGGCGCTGACCGTCGGATTCGCGAGCCCCGTACCGATGCTATAAATAGCGCTGAAGATAACCAGAATCCCCAGAAGTGGGGCAAAGGGAGTCAGCAGAAGCCCAATACCCTGTAGCAAGTAGCCAAGCCGTAGGAGCGTCGTGCGCGTGAGCCGCTTGGAA